>NZ_LZIZ01000064.1:0-16833 GCF_001666915.1 Mycobacterium sp. E3339
TTGCCGTGGCCAAGGGCGAACAGCTCCATGAATTCCCGCGCGAGGTTCTCATTGGGCGCCTTGGCGGTGCTGCGCTGCCCGTCCAGCCAGCGCAGCATCGCCGCGTCGGTCAGCATCGTGTAGGCCAGGGTGCGGAAGTCGCCCAGCGACAGGCTCCGCAGCTTCTGGTTCTGTGCGGCCATGTACGCCGCCACCCGCACCTTTTGCGCCGAGGTGGCGAAGTGGTTGTGCCACAACAGGGTCAACTTCTCCCGCAACGGCTGCCGCACGCTGACCATGCGGCGCAGCCACCAGTCGGCGAGCGCACCCTGTTGTTCGGACAGCTGCTGGTTGTATTGCTTGCGCGCCGCGGGCGCGGCGCCCTTTCCCGGCGGTCGGGGCGGCGGCAGGGTGGGCATCGGGGTGGCGATCGCGCCGGGGTCGGCGTCGGGGTTCGCGGCCAGCATGGCGTCGACGTGACTTGCCCAGTCGTCGCTCAGCGCGGCGTCCACCTCGGGTCCGGTCACCCCGAACCCGGCCCTACGCAGCGCGCGGGCCGTGGTGATCCATGCGGTGGACTGCCCCGGCATGCGTCAACTGTGCGGCATGTACCTATGTTTTCCCTGTGGATGGCCGCGCACCCCGGCCGCCGCCGCGGTGCGAATCTGCCCGGCATGGAAAAACCGTTCATCGGCAGCGAGGCCCTGCGGTCACGCGCGCTGAGCCGCCACGAACTGCGGGCGCGTTATTGCGCCGTCTTCCCGAACGTCTACGTATCGAATGACGCCCGTCTCTCGCTGGAGCAGCGCATTCGGGCGGCCTGGCTGTGGTCGGGGCGCCGAGGCACGGTGGTCGGGGCGGCAGCCGCTAGATTGCATGGCGCCGAATGGATTCCCGACGATGTGCCCGTCGAGCTGGCGCACACCAACGGCCGCCCGCCGCCCGGCGTGCTGACGCGGCGTGGCGCCCTGCTGGACGGCGAGACGCAGATGATCGGCGGCTATCCGGTCACCACCCCCGAGCGCACCGCGTTCGACATCGGCCGGCGCGGCGCGGTGCGCTCGGCTGTGGCGCGGCTGGACGCGCTGGCCCGGGCGACGGGTTTCAAGGTCGACGACGTGGTGCGCGTCGCGCGATGCCATCCCGGCTCACCCGGCCTGCGGCGGCTGGAAGCCGCGCTGGAGTTGGTCGACCCGGGTGCCCAATCGCCCAGGGAGACCTACCTGCGGCTGCTACCGATCGACGCGGGCCTGCCGCGGCCGCGGACCCAGATACCGGTGCTGGGCGACGACGGGATCCCGGTCGCCTTCCTGGATTTGGGCTGGGAGGAGGACATGGTGGCCGTCGAGTACGACGGCGACCAACACCGCACGGACCGGCGGCAGTACATCAAAGACATTCGCCGGACCGAAATGCTGGAACGGATGGGGTGGATCGTCGTACGCGTCGTCGCCGAGGACCGTCCCGCAAGCATCGTCCGCCGGGTGCGGGCGGCTATGACGAAATCGGCAGTGAATCCTCGGCATCGCGCGTGAGCTGGTGGTGGCCTTGTCGGCGTGTCGCCGCCCTGGACGCACACGCGATCGGGCGAACACGCGAAGAGGGCGGGGCGCAAGCCCTAGAACGTGCTGGTCGGCCGCACCTTGTTGGCCATGTCCACCAACGCGTAGCGATGCCGTTGGGTGGGCGCGACCCGGGCCAGGTTGCGCAGCGCGGCCTCGACGCCAAGCCGCAACCCGTGCTCGGTGAACGGAAATCCGAGGATGTGGTTGGTGCTGGCCTCGTTGTCCTCCAGCCAGTCCATCGCGCAACCCAGCACCAGCGCGCGGATCTGCAGCACCCGGGGTTCGGTGGGCGGCAGCGCCTCGACCCGCCGGGCGGCGTCGCGGATGTCCTCCTCGCTGATCTCGCTCTTCGACCGGCCGGACAGCAGGGTCACCGCGCTGGTGAGGCGCGCGGTGGTGAAATGCCTTGAGGTGGGCGGTACCTCGTCCAGCGTGCGCACCGCGGCGGCTCGATCGCCCTCCGTGGACAGCCATCGCGCCAGCCCGAAAGCCGCCGAGATCACGCCGTCGTTGGTCTTCCACACCGTCTGGTAATACTTCTGCTCGTCGACGTCCCCGGCCAGCTCGGCCGTGGCGGCCAACGCCAGCTTGGGCGCCAGCTCGCCCGGGAAGGTGTCCAGCACCTCGGTGAAATGCGTTGTGGCGGAGTCGTAGTCGCCGGTGAGGAGCTCGGCGACGGCCCGGTACCAGACCAGTCGCCACTGCCAGCCCACCCGCTCGGCCAGATCGTCCAGCTTCCGGGTGGCCTTGGCCACGTCGCCCAGGTCCAGCAGCGCGCGGACCTCCATCAGCGGCAGTTCGATCGACTCGGACACCTCGACGCCGTCGGCGTCGAGCGTGCCGTGGCGGGCCGCGCGCAAGGAGTCCAACGTCTGCACGGGCTGGGACAGCACGGTCGCCTGCAGGACCGGCGCCGCGACGTCGGCCGGATCGACGAGCGGCACCTGCAGCGCGGTCACGATCTCCCGCGCCGTCAGCCGCTCGGAGTGCACCTGGCCGTCCAGGTAGACGTCGGTGTGCGCGACCAGCAGGTCCACCCCGAACGTGGAGCGGCTGGGGCTGAAGATGGTCGACAGCCCGGGCCGCGGCACCCCGGTGTCCTGGGCGACCACCTCCCGCAGGACGCCCATCAGCTGGGCGGACAGCTCCTCGGTGCTGGCGAACCGGCGCCGTGGGTCGGGGTCGGTGGCGCGGCGCAGCAACCGGCGGTACGAGTCGTATTCCTTGAGCACCGGGTCGTCTTCGGGCAGGCCGTCGACGTAGCGGCCGTTGCGGGTGGACAGGTTCACCGTCAGCGCCGCGAGCGTGCGCCCGACGGTGTAGATGTCGGTGGCGACGGTCGGGCCGGTCCGCACGATCTCCGGCGCCTGGAAGCCGGGCGTGCCGTAGAGATAGCCGAACGAGTTGACCCGCGACACCGCGCCCAAGTCGATCAGCTTCAGCTGCTCCTCGGTGAGCATGATGTTCTCCGGCTTGAGGTCGTTGTAGACCAGGCCGATGGAGTGCAGGTACGTCAGCGCCGGCAGGATCTCCAGCAGGTAGGCGATGGCCTCGGCGACCGGCAGCTTTTTGTCCTTGCCGTGCTTGAGCGGCTGCCCGCCGATGTACTCCATGACGATGTAGCCGACCGGATTGCCTTGCCGGTCCTTGTGTTCCACGAAGTTGAAGATCTGCACGATCTGCGGGTGCACCACCTCGGCCAGGAACTGCCGTTCGGCCATCGCGATCGCCTGCGCCTCCGCGTCACCGGAGTGGACCAAGCCCTTGAGCACCACCGGGCGGTCATTGACGTTGTGGTCGACCGCCAGGTACACCCAGCCCAGGCCGCCGTGGGCGATGCAGCCCTTGACCTCGTACTGGCCCGCGACGATGTCACCCGGATTCAGCTGGGGCAGAAACGAATACGCGCTGCCGCAGGCGGGGCACCAGCCCTCCGACTTGCCCTTGCCCTCCTTGCCGGACCGGCCGACCGGTTTGCCGCAGTTCCAGCAGAACCGCTTGCCCTCCGGCACAACGGGATTGGTCATCAGGGCCTCGACCGGGTCGATGTCCCTCACCCGCGGAATCTCGACCAGGCCGCCGCCGAGGTGCCTGACCGGCGGCAGCACCCGCGTTCCCACCGTCAGCTGCGGATCGCTGTCCATGGTGCCCAGCGAGATGTGCGGGAAGTCGTCGTCGTCGTCATCGTCGTCGAAGTCGGGCCGGAACAGCGCCTGGGTGGCCTGGATGCGACCCGTCGTCGGGCCGCCGCCCTGCGTGTCCGGCGGTTGGGTGCCGGGGTTCACGTCTTCGGTGGATTCCGGCTGTTCCTTCTTCTCCGGCTCGGCCATCAGTCCAGATACCTCGGCGTGGGTGGGGCGGGCGCGGGCCCCAGCACCGTCAACCACTTGCGGTACAACGTGTTCCACGTGCCGTCCCGGCGGATCCGCTCCAGGGTGCCGTTGACGAACCGGACCAGCCCGGTGTTGGTGAGGTTGATCCCGATGCCGTAGGGCTGGGTGGCCATGTTGGGCCCGACGATGTGGAGGTAGGGGTCCTCTTCGACCAGCCCGGCGAGGATCGAGTCGTCGGTGCTGACGGCGTCGATCTCGCGCTGCTGCATCGCCACCAGGCAGTCGGCCCAGTTGACCACCGACACGACCACCGGCGGCGGGTCGATCTGGCGGATCCGGTGCAGCGAGGTGGTGCCCTTGGCCACGCACACGCGCTTGCCGGACAGGTCGCCCACCTTCGCGATCGACGAATCCCGCGGCGCCAGGATGCGCTGGTTGGCGTCCAGGTAGACGGTCGAGAAGTTGACCTGCTTGCGCCGCTCGCAGGTGATGGTCATGGTCTTCACCACGACGTCGACCTCGGAGCGCTGCAGGGCGGTGACGCGCTCGTCGGACGACAGGATGCGGTACTCGACGTGCGAGGGGGCGCCGAAGATGTCGCGGGCGATCTCGCCGGCGATGTCGACGTCGAAACCGGTGATTTCGCCGGTGATCGGGTCGCGGAAGCTGAACAGGTTGCTGCCGATGTCCAGCCCGACGATCAGCCGGCCGCGGGCGCGGATGTCGGCGACCGCGGCGTCCGCCTCGGCCTTGTTCGGGAAGGGCCGCAGGCTCGCCGTCAGGTCGCAGTTCTGGCTGCCGTCGTCCGCCGGCAGCGGCGGCTCCGGCGGCAGCTGCTGCATGCCGACCGGGGTGGGCGGCGGCAGCGTCGGCACGGTGGCCACCGTCAGCTGTTCGGTGTGCGCGCACCCCGCCAGCACCCCCACGGTTGCCAGCGCGGCGAGCGCGGCGAGCGCGCGCGGCATCATCGATACTCTTTCAGCCGCGGCCACAGGCCCAGCGCCACCGCGATGGCGGCGCCGAGGCTGAGCACCACCCCGCCGACCTGGGCGCCGGACAGCCCGCTCCGCGCGTTGAGGACGTCGTTGCGCAGGTGCGTGCGGCTCTGGTCCATGGCCTTGACCAGCTGGTCCTCGAGCTTGTCGAACGCAGGCGTGGAGTCGTTCTCGCTGCTGCCCAGCGCGACCTGGGTGGCGGCCCGGTAGTTGCCCACCGAGATGTAGGAGTTGATCCGGTCGTTGGCCTGCCGCCAGCGCAGCAGCAGCTGGTCGGCGCCTTCGAGGTCGGGCTTGTCGACGGCGTCGCTGCGGACCATGTACTGGTCGAGCTGGGAGTGCATGGAGTCGATGCGCTGATAGAACGACTGCTTGCGCTTCTCCTCGTCCCCGCGGCGAATCAGCGACAGCGTCTCGTCGGCGCGCGCCTGCTGCGCGGTGATCGCGACGTTGGTCACGATCCGCAGCGAGTCCGCGGCGGTGTTCTTGGCGCTCCGGCTGGCGGCCGTGGAGATGGTCAACGCAGTTCCGACCCATACCACCATGACGAGAATAGCGAGGCCGCCGACGACCAGGCCCGGGTTTATTCGGCGCCGGGTGCGGCGGGCCAGCCACCGATGGGCGAAGGCCCCGAAGACCGCGGTGGCGCTGACCACCAGGATGACCGGCGCCGGGATCTGCGTGGACGCGGTGGTTTCCGCATCCACCCGCTCCGAGGTGGCCTGATACAGCTGTGCGGCGTCGGGCAGGATCGTCGACTGCATCAGCCCCGAGGCCTCCGACAGGTACGACGACCCGACGGGATTGCCCTCCCGGTTGTTGGTACGCGCGATTTCGATCAGGCCGGTGTAGACGGCGAGTTCGGCGTTGATCCGGCCCAGCAGCTGCACCAGCGGTTCGTCGGTGAGCCCGCTCGACGCCCGGGTCACCGCGACCGACGCGTCGGTGATCGCCTGCTCGTAGCGCTGCCGCACCGGTGGCGGCTCGGCCTCGGCGATGAACGCGGTGGCCGCCGCCGCGTCGGCGACCGACAGCGTGGTGTACAGCCGCCCGGCGGCGAACGACAGCGGCTCGGTGTGGTTGAGCACCGTGGTCAGCACCTGCTGGCGGTGGTTGATGGTCGTCGAGGTGGCGAAGGCGCAGATACCGCCGAGCACGGCCAGCACGATGCCGATGGTCAGGATGCGGCCGGGCGTGGTGGAGATGAACCACCAGCGCGGATGGGCTGGTTCGGCCGGCGACCGCGACCCCTGCGGCTCCGTCGACGGGTGCGCCAGCTCAACCGTCACGTCGAATCAGCCCTCATCTTTCGCGACCACTGGAACGCTTCACGAACTCAATAAGCGAATTCTAAGAGGATGTTGCGGCGGATGGGTGGAGGCAGACCAATTGACCAGCGATCACGTGCCTATCCTGAACTCGTGCAGGGCGACGGTGACGGTTGGGTGGTATCCCGCAGCGGCGCCCACTATTGGGGCCGGTTCGGCGCGGCGGGCCTCCTGCTGCGGGCCCCGCGGCCGGACGGCAGCCCCGCAGTGCTGCTGCAGCACCGCGCGGTGTGGAGCCATCAGGGTGGGACGTGGGGCCTGCCCGGCGGCGCACGCGACAGCCACGAGTCGCCCGAGGAGACCGCCGTTCGCGAGGCGCACGAGGAGGCCGGCCTGCCCGGCGAGCTGCTGACGGTGCGCTCGACGGTCGTCACCGCCGAGGTCACCGGGCTCGGCGGCGCGCGCTGGACCTACACTACGGTGGTCGCCGACGCGGCCGAGCTGCTGCCCACGGTGCCCAACGGGGAGAGCGCCGAGATGCGCTGGGTCGCCGAGGACGAGGTGGCCGAGCTGCCACTGCATCCGGGTTTCGCGGCGAGCTGGCAACGGCTGCGCAGCGCCACGGCGCTGCTGCCGCTGGGCGACGCCGACGAGCGACGCCGGCACCTGCCGCGCACGATCGAGATCGAGGACGGCGTCTTCGTCTGGTGCATGCCGGGCCCCCCGCTCGAAGCCGACGAGACGCCGGCGCATCCCCGGATCAATTCGCTGCTGCAAGCGCTGAGCTGAGCCGTTGCGCCGCGTCCCGCGGGTCTTCGGCCGCGGTGATCGCGCGCACCACCACGACGCGTCGGGCGCCCGCGGCGAGCACCTCGGGCAACCGCTGGGCGTCGATGCCCCCGATCGCGAACCACGGCTTGTGTCCGCCGATCGCGGCGGCCGCCCGCACCAGCGCCAGTCCCGGAGCCGCGCGGCCCGGTTTGGTGGGGGTTGGCCAGCACGGGCCGACGCAGAAGTAATCGGGCCCGGCGGGCCCAGAAGAACGAGCCGCCGCGGTCGCCTGGTCGGGGTCGTGGCTGGACAGGCCCAGCAGCGTGTCCGGCCCGACGAAATCGCGCGCGATGTCCGGCGGCAGGTCGCCCTGCCCCAGATGCAGCACGTCGGCGCCGGCCGCGCGGGCGATGTCCGCCCGGTCGTTGACCGCGAACAGCGCGCCGTGCCGGCGGGCCGCGTCGGCCAGGATCTCGCAGGCCGCCAGCTCGTCGCGCGCCTCGAGGGGCCCGAACCGCTGCTCCCCGGGCGACCCCTTGTCGCGCAGCTGAATGATGTCGACCCCGCCGGCCAGCGCGGCGTCGGCGAACTCGGCCAGATCGCCCCGCTCCCGGCGCGCGTCGGTGCACAGATACAACCGCGCGGCCGCCAGCCGATCAACTCGTTGATGCACACCGCGACGCTAGCGCGCTAGCGTGGAGGCCGAAGAACCATACAGACACGGGAGTCCCGGGAACGGGGTCTGAGAGTGGGCGCGCCTGCCCTTACCGTCACACCTGATCCGGGTCATGCCGGCGAAGGGAGGCCAACATGCCAGCAGACCGAGGGTCGTTGGCGGTCATCGGCGGCGGCGTGATCGGGCTGTCGGTGGCGCGCCGCGCGGCGCAGGCCGGCTGGTCGGTGCGGGTGCACCGCACCGCCGACAAGGGCGCGTCCTGGGTCGCCGGCGGCATGCTGGCCCCGCACAGCGAGGGCTGGCCCGGCGAGGAACGGTTGTTGCGGCTGGGCCTGGAGTCGTTGCGGCTCTGGCGCGAGGGCGGCTTCACCGACGGGCTGCCGCCGCACGTGGTGACCGCCCGGGAGTCGTTGGTGGTGGCCGTCGACCGGGCCGACGTCGCGGACCTGCGCACCGTCGCCGACTGGTTGTCCGCGCAGGGGCACCCGGTGGTCTGGGAGTCCGCGGCGCGGGATTTGGAACCGCTGCTGGCGCAAGGCATCCGGCACGGCTTTCGCGCGCCGACCGAGCTGGCGGTGGACAACCGCGCGGTGCTCGACGCGCTGTCGACGGAATGCGAACGCCTCGGGGTGCGCTGGGCACCGCCGGCGCGCGACCTGTCGGCGGTCGACGGCGATGCGGTCGTGATCGCCAACGGCATCGACGCTCCCGCGCTGTGGCCCGGGCTGCCGGTGCGCCCGGTCAAGGGCGAGGTACTGCGGCTGCGCTGGCGGCGCGGCTGTATGCCGGTGCCGCAGCGCGTCATTCGCGCCCGCGTGCACGGGCGGCAGGTGTACCTGGTGCCCCGCGCGGACGGCGTGGTCGTCGGCGCCACCCAGTACGAGCACGGGCGCGACACGGCCCCGGTGGTCTCGGGGGTGCGCGACCTGCTCGACGACGCCTGCGCGGTGTTGCCGGCGCTCGGCGAATACGAACTGGCCGAGTGCGCCGCCGGGCTGCGCCCGATGACACCCGACAACCTGCCCCTGGTGCAACGCCTGGACGAGCGAACCCTGGTGGCCGGCGGCCACGGCCGATCGGGGTTCCTGCTCGCGCCGTGGACCGCCGAACAGATCGTGTCCGAACTGGCCCCGGTGGGAGCCCGGTCATGATCGTCGTGGTCAACGAACGCAAGCTCGACGTCGACGAGCGGACCACGGTGGCCGCGTTGCTGGAGTCGCTGGGCTACCCGGACCGCGGCGTCGCGGTGGCCATGGACGACGCGTTGCTGCCCCGCTCCAGTTGGACGACAACGCTTTTCGATGGTGCTCGGCTCGAGGTGGTGACGGCGGTGCAGGGTGGCTGACTCCTCGAAACTCACCATCGGTGACCGCAGCTTCGCCTCGCGCCTGATCATGGGCACCGGGGGAGCGACCAGCCTGGCCGCGTTGGAGGAGGCGCTGGTCGCGTCGGGCACCGAACTGACCACGGTCGCGATGCGGCGGGTCGACGCCGAGGGCGGGACCGGGCTCCTGGACCTGCTCAACCGGCTCGGCATCACGCCGCTGCCCAACACCGCGGGGTGCCGCAGCGCGGCCGAGGCGGTGCTCACCGCGCAGCTGGCCCGCGAGGCGCTGAACACCAACTGGGTCAAGCTGGAGGTGATCGCCGACGAACGCACGCTGTTGCCCGACGCGGTCGAATTGGTCCGGGCGGCAGAACAATTGGTCGACGACGGCTTCGTCGTGCTGCCCTATACCAACGACGACCCGGTGTTGGCGCGGCGGCTCGAAGACGCCGGATGCGCGGCCGTTATGCCGCTCGGTTCGCCGATCGGCACGGGCCTGGGCATCACCAACCCGCACAACATCGAGATGATCGTCGCCCGCGCCGGCGTCCCGGTGGTGCTCGACGCCGGCATCGGCACCGCCAGCGACGCCGCGCTTGCGATGGAATTGGGTTGCGACGCGGTGCTTTTGGCCACCGCGGTGACCCGGGCCGCCGATCCCGCGACGATGGCGGCCGCGATGGCCGCCGCCGTCACCGCCGGCTATCTGGCCCGCCGGGCCGGGCGGATTCCCAAGCGCTTCTGGGCGCAGGCGTCCAGCCCGCAGCGATGAAACGGTATGTGGCGCTAGGCAGTTCGATGGCCGCCGGTCCCGGCATCCGGCCGCGTGCCGCGGGCGCGCCGTTCGGCTCGGGCCGGTCGGCGCGCAACTATCCGCACCTGGTCGCGCGGCGCTGCGGCCTCGAACTGGTGGACGTCACCTTCTCCGGCGCCACCACCGCACACGTCCTCGCCGAGCGGCAGCGCGGCGCACCGCCCCAGATCACCGCCCTGGACGGCTCGGAAGGCTTGGTGACCATCACGATCGGGGGCAACGACGTCGGCTACATCCCGTTGCTGGTGGGCGCCTCGTTGCCGCGCCCGGTCAAATGGCTGCCGCTGCTCGGTGCGCGCATCACCGAACTGCTGGACTCCGACGCGCGGAACCGGGCCCTCGACGCCGTGTTCGAATCACTCTGCGCGGTCGGTCATGCGGTGCGCGAGCGCGCCCCGCGGGCCCGCGTCGTCTTCGTCGACTACCTGACCGTCCTGCCGCCCGCGGGTGCGCCGGCCGCCCCGCTCTCGCCGGAGGACGCCGACCTCGGTCGCCACGTGGCCGCGACACTGGAACGGCTCACGGCCGACGCGGCGACGGAAACCGGCTGCGAAGTGGTCCGGGCCGGCGCGGCCAGCCGGGACCACCACGCGTGGTCGGCTGACCCCTGGACCACCAGACCCGGTGTGCCGCTACCGGGCCGGGCGGCGCCGCTGCACCCGAACGCCGCCGGGATGCGCGCCGCCGCCGACCTGGTGGCCGCGCTGTGCTGACGGGTCAGCCGTTGGTGCGCCACCACTGGTAGAGGGCGTTGACGTCGGAGTTGGCCGCCGTCAGATGGCCCAACACGTTCTTGGCGTCGGTGGTCCAGGTCAGCGTCGCGTAGTTCTTGTAGGTGCCGCACGCGATCTGGCCGCCCGTCTGGCCGTTCTGCTTCCAGGTGCCCGGTGACTGCCCGGCGTCGCCGCAGGCGGCCAGCGAGACGTCCTTGATGGTGGAACTGAACGCCGCGCCCAGGTTCGTGCCGTTGGAGAAGAGGGCGTAAACGCCGGAGCCGGGTCCGCTGGGGTCGGGGCTTTGCCCGCACAGCAGCTCGGCCAGTTCGCCGGATTCGGTCAACTCCTGCGGCTTGCAGTTGTTGAGGCCGTAGCCCTTCGACAGGTTGGCGGCCAGCGTGTTCATGTCGGCGGCGCTGCCGGTGTTGGGTTCCGCCAGCGCTGTGCCGCTACCCGCCAAAGCCAGACTGCCGGTGAGAGCCGCGGCCGACACGACTCGCAGCGTGGTGATGAGATGTGACATTTTCGTTGACTCCCTGCGGTTGTTGGTTGGATGGTGCGAAATCCCTTACCCCCCAAGGTGACCCTCAGCCGTTGGCTCGCCACCACTGATATAGCGCCGCGGCGTCGGTGTTGGGCCCGCGGATGTAGCTCAAGATGTTCTTGGAGTCCGTGGTCCAGATGATCTCGGCGGCGTTCTGATACGTCCCGCACGCCACCTGGCCGGCATTGCCGCTGTTGCTGCCCTGGTGCCAGCTGGTGGGTGACTGGCCGCTGTCCCCGCAGGTGCCCAGCACGTCGTCCTTGATGCTTGCCTTGAACGAGCCGACCAGATTCTCACCGTTGTTGAACAGGATGTACTTGGCCTGGACCGGTCCGCTCGGGTCGGGGCTCTGTCCGCAAGTCAGCGACGCCAGTTCGCCGGTGGTGATGCTCTGGGCGGTGCAGTTGTTCAGCCCGTAGCCCTTTGACAGCGACGCCGCGAGTGTGTTGATGTCCGACGAGCTACCGGTATTCGCGGGATCCGCGGTCGCGGTGGCGCTCCCCGCTAAGCCGGAAACGCCCACGAGCGCGGCGGCTGTGGCGGACCGCAGCGCGTTGCTGAGATGGGACATCCTCCGACTCCTTAGCGATTGTCACTAACTAGGGATCGTAGGGCTATGTCCTGACAAAGCAACACATTCCGCTGGCAATTGTCTGTCTGGGCATCGTTCCCGACGCCGCGGTGCAACGGGCCGTTAGCCAGCTGTTTTGAAAGGTGCTGGCAGTCAGTTCTTTTCGCTTTTCTGATCGCTTTCCGCAGGCTAGCCGCCGGCGAGGCCCTCGCGCCGCACCCCGGCCGGGGCGGAAGGGATTTTCAAATTGCTAGTGCCGCCGCGACTGTGCTCGGGTATGGTTAGCACCGCTTTACGCCAGCTAACATCTCGGGACTGGAGAATCCATGACACAGCCGCCGGCACCGCCCCCTCCGCCGCCTGGTTACCCGCCGCAGCAGCCCGCCGGGCAAGCGCCGAATAACTATTTGGTGTGGTCCATCCTGGTGACCCTGTTCTGCTGCCTCCCGTTCGGGATCGTGGCAATTGTCAAGTCCAGCCAGGTCAACGGGCTCTGGGCGCAGGGCCGCTACGCCGAGGCGCAGGCGTCTGCCGACAGCGCCAAGAAATGGGTGATCTGGTCGGCGGTCGTCGGTGTCGTCGTCGGCATCATCTACGGCATCTTGATGGCGGTCGGCGCGCTGAACACGAACACCAACGCGGCGCTCGCCGCGATGTTCTAAGGCAGCGACCATGGTGACCCGCCAAGGGTCGGTGCCATCGGGTTTGGGTGCGCCGCTGGTGGTGGCCGCATCCGCGACCCTGATGTGCGCCGCCATCTGGGCGGGTGACCCGACAACCCCCCACGGTCCGCTGCCGGTGTGTCCCACCAAGGCGCTGTTGGGGATCGACTGTCCGGGGTGCGGCAGCCTGCGCATGCTGTATTCCCTGATGCACGGCAACGTAATGGCGGCCGCCAGGTTCAACGCGTTGGGCCTGGCGGCTGTCGTACTCCTGGTGTGGGCATACCTCGCCTGGACCTATGGACGGCTGGCGGGCAGAAGGGTGCGGAGCTGGCAGCACGGCCGCTGGGCGGCGGCGGTGACCATGACGTTGGTGGTGGCGTGGTTTGTGGTGCGCAACATCCCCTTTGCCCCCTTCAACGCGCTCTACGTCTGATACCGCCGTGTCCTGATCCCGGCCGCTCGGGCCGCGGATTAACCTGGGGCGCGATGAAGAAATTCTCGGTGATGCCGACGGCGCTCCTCGTGGTGGCGCTGGCCGCGTTCTCGGCCGGCTGCTTCCATCGGTCCGCGTCGCCGCCGGGCGGCAACCCCGCCGCGGCGGAGTTCGCCGGCGCGTTGCACGACAAAGTCACGACCGACGCGATGATGGGGCACCTGACGAAGCTCCAGGACATCGCCAACGCCAACAACGGCACCCGGGCCGTGGGCACCCCCGGTTACGAGGCCAGCGTCGATTACGTCGTAAACGCGTTGCGAGGCAGCGGTTTCGACGTGCAAACGCCGGAATTCTCGGCGCGGGTGTTTCACGGGGACAAGCCCGAGGTGACCGTCGGCAACAAGCCGGTGGAGGCCCACGCGCTCGACTTCAGCCTTGGCACCCCGCCGGAAGGGGTGAGCGGACCGCTGCTACCCGTCGGCGCCGGCCCCGCCTGTGCGGCCTCCGATTACGGCAACCTCCCGGTGCGGGGGGCCGTGGTGTTGGTGGACCGCGGCAACTGCCCCTTCGCGCAGAAAGAGGAGGCCGCGGCCCAGCGCGGGGCGGTCGCGATGATCGTCGCCGACAACGTCGACGAGCAGCAGATGGGCGGCACCCTGGGCCCGGACACAGAAGTCAAGATCCCGGTGGTGAGCGTGACCAAGTCCGTCGGCGTGCAACTGCGCGCGCAGCCGGGCCCGGCCACCATCAAGCTGAACGCCAGCGTCCAAAGTTTCAAGGCCCGCAACGTGATCGCCCAGACGAAGACGGGTTCGACGAGCAACGTCGTGATGGCGGGCGCGCATTTGGACAGCGTGCCGGACGGCCCTGGCATCAACGACAACGGCTCGGGCGTTGCCGCGGTGTTGGAAACCGCGCTGCGGCTGGGAAGTTCGCCACCGGTGCGCAACGCGGTGCGGTTCGGCTTCTGGGGCGCCGAGGAGCTCGGCCTGATCGGATCGCGCAACTACGTCGAGTCGCTGGACTTGGCCGCGCTCAAAAACATTGCCCTGTATCTGAACTTCGACATGCTCGCGTCGCCGAACCCGGGCTACTTCACCTACGACGGTGACCAGTCGCTGCCGGCGGATGTTCGCGGCCAGCCGGTGGTGCCGGAGGGTTCGGCCGGCATCGAACGCACCCTGGTCGCCTACCTGAAATCCGCCGGGAAGACCGCGCAGGACACCTCGTTCGACGGCCGCTCCGACTACGACGGGTTCACCCTCGCGGGCATCCCCGCCGGCGGCTTGTTCTCCGGCGCCGAGGTGAAAATGTCTGCGGAGCAAGCCAAGTTGTGGGGCGGGACGGCCGATCAGCCATTCGACCCCAACTATCACCAGAGGACCGACACCCTCGATCACATCGACCGGACCGCGCTGGGCATCAACGGCGGCGGCGTCGCCTATGCGGTGGGCCTGTACGCCCAGGATCTCGGCGGCCACAACGGAGTGCCGACGGTCGAGGACCGCACGCGTCACGTGCTAACCAAATCATGATCGGCCGGCTGGGCGCGACGCTGCTTCTGGCCGCCGGGCTGCTGGCGGGCTGTTCGTCGACGCGGCCCGGATCTCCCGGTGCCGCACCGGATCTGGGTCGAGGCCTGGCCGCAAAGGTGACCTCCGACGCGATGTTCACCCACCTGCGCGCGCTGCAGAACATCGCCAACGCCAACAAGGGGAATCGGGCGGACGGCACGCCGGGTTACGACGCCAGCGTCGACTACGTGGTGAAGGCCTTGCGGGACAGGGGTTTCGAGGTTTTGACGCCGCAGTTCGACCGGCTGTACAACGTGTCCCCGGGCCGGCCGGCGCTGACGGTCGGCGGCCGCAGCTACACCGTCGACCAGGCCTCGCTGTTGGTCCAGACACCGTCCGGCGGCCTGACCGGTCCCGTGGTGCGGCCCAGCCAACCGTCGGGCTGCGCGGCCGCGGATTACCCCACCGCGCTGCCCAAGGGTTCGATCGCCGTCGTCGACGACGCGCGTTGTTCGGTGGTGGACAAGCAGAACAGCGCGGTGGCCAAGGGCGCGGCCGCCCTGATCGTGCTCAGCGCGCCCGCCGGCCAGGGCGCCCCGGCCACGTTGTTCAACCCCGGCTACTTCAAGCAACTGACCGTGCCCGTCGCGGTGGCCAATCCCGCGGCCGCGGCCGCACTGGGCGGCGCAGGCGCGCCCATCCGCCTGGTGCTGGACGCCCAGAACATCAAGATCACCTCGCGAAACGTGTTGGCGCAGACCAAGACCGGTTCACCGCACGAACTGATCGTGGTCGGCGCACATCTCGACAGCCCGCGCGGCGGCCCGGGCATCAACGACGACGGCACCGGGGTGGCCGCGGTGCTGGAGACGGCGCTGCAACTCGGCCCACTGGCGCCGGTGAACAACGCGGTGCGCTTCGCGTTCTGGGGCGCCGACGAGGACGGGCTGAACGGCGTCATGGACTACGTGTTCGGCATGGACAGCGATCAGCTCAACGACATCGCGATGTACCTGAACTTCACCACGCTGGGTTCACCCAACGCCGGCTTCTTCACCGATGACGGCGACCAGTCCGGTCCGCCCGCCCCCGGGGTGACCTACGCGGACGTCCCCGACGGGTCGGCCGGCATCGAGCGCACCCTGGGCGGCTATCTCAATCTGGCGGGGAAGCGGCCCGCGGACATGCCGCTGAGCACCCTCGCCGACTACCACCCCTTCATGGTCGCGGGCGTGCCGATCGGGGGCCTGACGGGCGGGGCGTCACAGCAGAAGACGACCGTTCAGGCCCGCCTGTGGGGCGGCCAGGCCGGCGCCTCCTTCGACCCGAACTATCAGGGCCCGCGCGAAACCGTCGACAACATCAACCGGGACGCGTTGGCCATCATGGGTTCCGGCGCCGCCTACGCGGTGGGCAGTTACGCGGAATCCATCGGCGGCGTCAACGGCGTGCCGCCGCACGACAAACGGCATCGGACCCGGATGCCGTAACTTGTCGGTGGGCTCGGCTATACTCGAACACATGTTCGATGGTCGGCTACACGACTATTGGGAGCCCCCGCGGTGCGAGCGGTCCCGCGCGCTGGTGGACCAGATGTCGGCGTCCTGGCGGCTGGAGGCGCAAGCGGTCGCCGGCCGGTTGGATGCGGTCGGGGAGTTGTTCGAACTGCGCCGCGCCCAGCGCGGCGAGGAGTCGGATTGGGCGGTGGACACCTGGGCGGCGGTGGGGGCCGAAGTGGCCGCGGCCCTAAGGATCAGCCTGGCGATGGCGGGCAGTTTCATGCGGTACGCGTTGGCCATGCGTGAGCGGGTGCCGCACGTGGCGGCGGTGTTTCGCGCCGGCGACATCAGCTACGGGCTGTTTCAGACGATCGTGTACCGCACCGATCTGATCACCGACCCGGCGGTGTTGGCCGCCGTGGACGCCGAGCTCGCCGTGCGCGCGGCGCGGTGGCCGTCGATGACCAGGGGCCGGCTGGCCGGCGAGGTCGACAAGATCGTGGCCCGGGTCGATGCGGACGCGGTGCGCCGCCGGCGCCAAAGTCAGGACGAGCGCGAAGTCCGGATCGAGGATCTCGAGGGCGGGATGTCCGAATTCCACGGCAGCCTGTTCAGCCCGGATGCCCACGCCCTGGACAGGCGGTTGGATGCCCTGGCGGCCACGGTGTGTGAACACGACCCGCGCACTCGCGACCAGCGGCGCGCCGACGCGCTCGGGGCGTTGGCGGCCTCGGCGGACCGGCTGGGCTGCCGTTGCGGGCGGCCCGAGTGCGCGGCCGGAAAACGCCCTGCCGCAACGCCTGTCGTCATTCACGTGATCGCTGAGGAGGCCGGCATCCGGGGCCGCGGCTCGGCTCCGGCTTCGGAGGTGTCCGCGGACGGGCTGATAACCGCCGAGCTGGTGGCCGAACTGGCCGGCACGGCCAAGCTGGTGCCGCTGAGCGCCCCGCTCGAGGCCGAGCCGCGCTACATCCCCTCGGCCAAGCTGGCCGACTTCGTGCGGTGCCGGGACCTGACCTGCCGGGCGCCCGGATGTGAGCGCCCGGCCGTCGACTGCGACATCGACCATACGATCCCGTACGCCGAGGGTGGGGCGACGCATCCGTCGAACCTGAAATGTCTTTGCCGCCAACATCATTTGCTGAAAACGTTCTGGGGCT
>NZ_LZIZ01000065.1:0-27329 GCF_001666915.1 Mycobacterium sp. E3339
CGGCGAGCTCACCGCGATCAACCAATATTTCCTGCACTCGAAGATGCAGGACAACTGGGGGTTCACCGAGCTCGCCGGTCAGCTGCTCGTTCAGCAGGCGCAAAACATCCGGATCGCCTTGCATCTTCACTCCCCTACGGTGACGGTGTAAACGGTGGCCGTTCTAGGCGCCGGGCCGGGCGCGCTGGGCTGAGCGCACCATGCCGGGCCGTAACCGCACTTTGCCACGGCCGGTGGCAATCTTCCAGCAAGGTATGGCTGTGCTCAGTGTGTGTCTCGCGGAAACTCCGTGGCCCACGTTGCTGGCGGGTAAGGTTAGACTGCGCTAACGAAGTTAGGTTAGACTCAACTAATAAGGCTGTCGGTTCGGCACTTGTTTCGGGATTCCCGCTGACGCGGGATGCCGAGAGGGAGGACGAAGTGCGGTCGCGTGGCCACGCCGTCGACGAAGGGAATGTCGCCCGCATGCAGGGGATGCGCTGATGTACGTGTGCCTCTGTGTCGGCGTGACGAACCACACGGTGTCCGAGGTGGTCGCGCGCGGCGCCTCCACCTCGAAAGAGGTCATGGCCGCGTGCGGGGCCGGGGGCGACTGCGGACGGTGCAGGCGGACGCTGCGGGCGATCATCGCCGCGTCGGCGAACCTCGAGGCCGCCCCGTCGCGGTAGCCGGCGTCAGCGTTTGTTGAAATCCGCCAGGGCGGCGGCGTTCGCCTGGGCGCCCATCAACTCGGCGAAGTGAGCGTTTTCCCGCGCGGTGGCCGCCGCGATCTCCGGACGAACGGGTTCCATCATCGTGTGCTTGACCGCCATCAGGCTCGAAATGGGCCGGCTGGCAAGGACTTCGGCGTGCCGGCGGGCCTCGGGCAACAGGTCATCCGGCTCGCAGACCCGCCAGACCAGGCCCATGCGGAGCGCCTCGTCGGCGTCGACCCATTCCGAGGACATCAACAGCCAGGCGGCGTTCTGCCGGCCCACCAGCTGCGGAAGCAGGTAGGACGACGCCGCTTCCGGCGCCACCCCCAGGCTGGTGAACGGGCACTTCAGCCGGGCCGTCGACGACATGAACGCCAGATCGGCGTAGCCCAGGATCGTGGCGCCGATGCCCACGCCGACCCCATTGACCGCGCAGATCAGTGGTTTGGGGAACGCGCTGAGCGCGTTGATCAGCCCGATGAAGCCATGCTTGCCCGGGGTGAAAGCCGGATCGGTGATGCGGGCCTGCATCTCGGCGAGATCGGTTCCGGCGCTGAAGCCGCGACCCGCGCCGGTCAGCAGCACCACGGCGACCTCGGGATCCTCGGCGGCGGCCAGCAGCGCTTCCGTGGTGGCGTCGTAGAGGGCTTCGTCGAATGCGTTCAACGCCTCGGGCCGGTTGAGCGTGAGGGTGCGCACCCGCTTGTCGTCATCGATCTGCAGCGTCACCGCTGCAGCGTAACCAGGTCAGCCGTTGCTGTAGACGCGGGTGGGCGCGATCAGCACGACGGCGCGGCGCTCCCGCGCCATCACCCGGTCGTACTCCTCCCAGTCGTCGTGCGTGCCCCCGGCGGCGGTGAAGACGTCGCGCAGCAACAGCCGCAACTGGTCCTGAGCGGGCAACCAGGGCTGCGCGTCGTCCGGACCGACCAGCTCCGCGCGGCCCTCGACCGTCGCCCACTGCCAGCCGTTGCGGAAGGTGATCGCCAGCTGCGGCCGCGCCCGCAGGTTCGCCAACTTGACCTTGCCGTAGGTGGTGAAGCCCAGCACCTCCTGCCCGGTTTCCGGGTGCGGCAACAGGCCGACGTTGACCAGCGAGGCCTGCACCGTTCCGTCGGCGCGGACGGTGGAAACGACCGCCAGGCCGTGTTCCGCCGCGGCCAACGCCACGGCGTCGCGCAGAGTTGTCATGTGGCTTCCTCGATGAACGGTGTCTTGAAGACGTAGCGGCTGGTGGGGACGGTGTCGATGTTCTCGTTGGCGCCGAACGCCGTGGTACTCGCGACCATTCGGCCCAACCGGTCGTGCAGATCGTTGTCGTCGGCGGCACCGAAGAACGCCTTGAGATCGGTGATCGCCTCCGTCGGGAACAACTCCTCGACGATGCCCGCGATTCCCGGTGCGTCCGGGGTGAGGGTCCGCACCACCCAGTTCTGCGTGTAGCCGAAGGTGGACTGCGTCTCGATGGCCACCGAGGTGTGATAGCGCTGCCACCGGGTCAGCCAGCTCGCCTGGTCCAGCCCGGCCGGCTGGCGCAGCAGCGCAATGTTAGCCAAACCGGTTGTGCGAGAACCCGATTCGGATGCGGGCGCTTTCAGCGGCACGGATTCGGTCACCAGGTACGCGGCGAGTTGTTCGCATTCGGTGCCCAGCAGGGCCAGGGCCGCCGTCATCTGCTCGCCGTAGCACTGCTGCGTCCACATGCTCACCACCGCCCCGACGGGCGGGTCCAGCGTCGTCAGCGTCATCAGTGAGTGGCGCACCGCGTCGTCGCGCACGTTGACCGACAGCCCCGGCAGGCCCAGCTCCAACAGGGCGCTGGCGACGGGGCCGCGCTGGCGGGCGCACCACTTCTCGTCCGAATCGGCACGCATGAGCACGGCGATGACCTTCTCCATAGGCAGAACCTACTGCCCGGCCCGCGCCCCGCCGCCCTATTTGACCAGGCGCACTTGATGTTGGCTGCGGATCACGGTGCCGATGATCCCGGCCAGCTGCCGGTAGGACTCGTCGCGGCCGCTCGACGAGCGGTACACCAGGCCGATGCGCCGTCCGGGGCGGGGCGCGGCGAACTGCGCCAGCCCGAGGCGGCTTCGCGTCGCCTCGACCGGCACCGCGCTCTGCGGGATCAGCGTCACGCCCAGACCGCCGGTCACGCACTGCACCGCGGTGGCCAGCGAGGCCGCCCGGGTATTGGCCAGCTCCGCGCGCACGCCCGCCTTATGGCACACCTCGAGCGCCTGGTCGCGCAGGCAGTGCCCCTCGTCCAGCAGCAGCAGCGGCAGGTCGGCCAGTGCCGTCGCCGGTACCCGGCGCTGTCCCGACAGCGGATGCCCGGGCGGCAACGCCAGCACGAAGTCCTCGTCGTAGATCGGGATCGCGGTGACACCGCGGGCGTCGGCCGGCAGCGCAAGGAGCGCCGCGTCGAGCGCGCCCTCGCGCAGTATCGTCAGCAGCCGCTCGGTCTGGTCTTCCGTCACCCGCAACGTCATCGCCGGGAAGCGTTCGGCGAGGCCGGCCAGCACGGTGGGCAGCACGTACGGCGCCACCGTGGGGATCAGTCCCAGCCGCATCCCGGCGCGCAGCGGATCGGCCGAGCCGGCGGCCGCGGCGGTGAACGCGTCGGCCGCGTCGACGACGGCCTGGGCGCGCGGAAGCAGCTCCGCGCCCTCCGCGGTCAACAGGACACGCCGGGTCGAGCGCTCGATGAGCTGGGTGCCGAGCCCGGTTTCCAGCGCCGCCAGCGCCTGGGACAACGTGGACTGGCTGACGCCGAGACCGGCTGCGGCGCCGCTGAATTGACGTTTCTCGGCGATCGCGACAAACGCGCGCAGGCCGGCGATCGTCGGCTGATAACTCCTATCGGGCATGCCTATAAGTGTAGTGGGAAATATCACCTTTACTTTAGGTAAGGAAAGCGGGCACCATGGCAGGGACGGCTAATCTTGAGTAAATCCAAAAAGGAGCGACATGCCTCTGCTGACCATCGGCGACCAATTCCCCGCCTACGAGCTCACTGCGCTGATCGCGGGCGACCTGTCCAAGGTCGATGCGAAGCAGCCCGAGGACTACTTCACCACCATCACCAACGAGGACCACGAAGGCAAGTGGCGCGTTGTGTTCTTCTGGCCCAAGGACTTCACCTTCGTGTGCCCGACCGAGATTGCCGCCTTCGGCAAGCTCAACGACGAGTTCGCCGACCGCGACGCGCAGGTGCTCGGCGTCTCGATCGACAGCGAGTTCGTCCACTTCAACTGGCGGGCCCAGCACGAGGACCTGAAGAAGCTGCCGTTCCCGATGCTGTCCGACATCAAGCGCGAGCTGAGCCTGGCCACCGGCGTTCTCAACGCCGACGGCGTCGCCGACCGCGCGACCTTCCTGGTGGATCCCAACAACGAGATCCAATTCGTTTCGGTCACCGCGGGTTCCGTGGGCCGCAACGTGGAAGAAGTGCTGCGGGTCCTCGACGCGCTGCAGTCCGACGAGCTGTGCGCCTGCAACTGGCGCAAGGGCGACCCGACGCTCGACGCCACCGAGCTGCTCAAGGCTTCGGCCTAATCACTAGGGTTTGATCAGGGAGGCGAGATGAGCGTAGAAAACCTCAAGGAAGCGCTGCCCGAGTACGCCAAGGACCTCAAGCTCAACCTGGGCTCCATCACGCGCACTACGGAGCTGAACGAGGAACAGCTGTGGGGCACCCTGCTGGCGAGCGCCGCGGCGACCCGCAACACCGAGGTGATCACCCAGATCGGTGCCGAGGCGGCCGATCTCTTGTCGGCCGAGGCGTACAACGCCGCCCTGGGCGCCGCCTCGATCATGGCGATGAACAACGTGTTCTACCGCGGCCGTGGCTTCCTCGACGGGAAGTACGACGACCTGCGGGCGGGCCTGCGGATGAACATCATCGCCAATCCCGGTGTGGACAAGGCGAACTTCGAGCTGTGGTGCTTCGCGGTGTCCTCGATCAACGGCTGCCCGGACTGCGTGGCAGCCCACGAGCACACGCTGCGCGAGGCGGGCGTCAGCCGGGAGACCATCCAGGAGGCGCTGAAGGCCGCGGCCATCGTCGCCGGCGTGGCGCAAGCGATCGTCGCCTCCCAGACGCTGGCTGCCGTCGGCTAGTGACGGCTCCAGCCTGGGTAGAACACGCGATCTGGTGGCAGGTCTATCCGCTGGGGTTCGTCGGCGCGTTTCCCGCGTCGGACGGGCCGCCGCAGCCGGGCGAACACCGGCTGCGGCGGCTCGTCGACTGGTTCGACCACGCGATCGCGCTGGGCGCTTCGGGCATTGCGCTGGGGCCGATATTCGCCTCGCGCACACACGGTTACGACACCACCGACCACTACCGCATCGATCCCCGGCTCGGTGACGACGCCGATTTCGACCACCTCGTCGCCGAGGCTCACCGCCGCGGGCTGCGCATCCTGCTCGACGGCGTGTTCAACCACGTCGGCGTGGACTTCCCCCGCTACCGCGACGGGGCACCGGGGTGGTTCAGCGGCGGAACGTTCGAGGGCCACTCCGAGCTGATCACGCTCAACCACGACAACCCCGAGGTCGCCGACTACACCGTGGACGTGATGGCGCACTGGCTGGGCCGCGGCGCCGACGGCTGGCGCCTGGACGCGGCTTACACGGTGCCCGAACGGTTTTGGGCGGCCACGCTGCCGCGGGTGCGCGAGCGGTTCGGAGACTCCTGGTTCGTCGGCGAGCTCATTCACGGCGACTACGCCGCGGTAGTGCGCGCCGCCACGTTCGACTCGGCCACCCAGTACGAGCTGTGGAAGGCGATCTGGAGCGGCCTCAACGACGGCAACTTCTTCGAGCTGGACTGGGCGTTGCAGCGGCACGCCGAGTTTCTCGCCGGCTTCACGCCCCTGACCTTCATCGGCAACCACGACGTCACCCGCATCGCCAGCCGGCTCGAACGCCCCGAGCACGTGGCGCACGCGCTGGTGATCCTGCTGACCGTCGGTGGCGTGCCCAGCGTGTACGCGGGCGACGAGCTGGGATTCCGCGGGGTCAAGGAGGAGCGCTACGGCGGCGACGACGCGGTGCGGCCCGAGTTCGCTTCTCCCCCATTGCAATTGGATGATTTCGGGGCGGAAATGTGGGCCCTGCACCAATTCCTGGTCGGGCTACGTCGTCGCCACCCGTGGCTGCACCGGGCGACGACGAGCGCGCTGCGGCTGCAAAACCGGCACTACGTGTACGAGACCCGCAGCGGCGACGACGCGCTGCTGGTCGCGCTCAACATCGGCGAGGAGCCGATGCGCGTGGCGCTGACGGAGCTGGGCGCGGGACACCGGCGGGTCATCGGCGGATCGGCGGCCCCACCGCAGGAGGTCGTCGACGCGGTGGTGGTCGAGCCGCACGGCTGGCGGATTCTAGGCCCGGCCTAGCCGCTTCAGCGTCAGCTCATCCTGCTGCCCGCCGTAATACTTCTCGAGCAGCGCGACGAACTCCCCGTTCTCGTCGGTCGCCAAGGCGAACAGCGTCATCGACGAACGCAGCTTCAGGTCGTCCGGCGAGCCGAAGATCTCGCCGGCCGAGCGGCCCCGCACCTGGTTGACCAGGCGGGCGCACTCGCGCAATCGCGGCCCGAGCAGCTCGTGGGCCAGGTAGGCCCGCGCCTCGTCCAGCGACGAGATGCCGTAGTGCACCGCGGTCGGGCTGCCGCCCAGGCCGCGCAATTGCGGGAAGACGAACCACATCCAGTGGCTGCGTTTTCGGCCGGCGCGCAGCTCGTCCACCACGGTGCGGTACACCGGGGCCTGCGCGTCGACGAAGCGCTCCAGGTCGAAGGGGTCGCTGCGCGCGTCCATGTGACTACGGTTGCACATATGCCGGTCCGACGACGAGTGCCCAGGGTGCGCGATCTGGCGCCGCTGATCCAGTTCAAGCGACCGCAGTTCGACGCCACCAGGCGCCGCCTCGACGCCGCGTACACCATCGAAGACCTGCGGCGGATCGCCAAACGGCGCACCCCCAAGGCGGCGTTCGACTACACCGACGGCGCGGCCGAGGACGAGATCTCGCTTTCGCGCGCTCGACAAGCCTTCCGCGACATCGAGTTTCACCCGACGATTCTGCGGGACGTCACCAACGTCACCGCCGGCTGGAACGTGCTGGGTCAACCCGTCGTCCTGCCGTTCGCGATCGCGCCCACCGGCTTCACCCGGTTGATGCACACCGAGGGCGAGATCGCCGGCGCGGGGGCGGCGGCCCGGGCCGGCATTCCGTTCTCGCTGTCCACGCTCGGCACCTGTTCGATCGAGGACCTCGTCACCGCTGTTCCCCAGGGCAGGAAGTGGTTTCAGCTCTACATGTGGCGCGACCGGGAACGCTCGATGGCGCTGGTGCGCCGCGCGGCCGACGCGGGTTTCGACACCCTGCTGGCCACCGTCGACGTCCCGGTGTCCGGGGCCCGGTTGCGGGACAACCGCAACGGGATGACGATCCCGCCGACGCTGACGCTGCGCACCGTGCTGGATGCCGTGCCGCACCCGAAGTGGTGGTTCGACCTCTTGACCACCGAGCCGTTGGCGTTCGCGTCGCTGGACCGCTGGCCCGGCACCGTCTCCGAGTACCTCTCCACCATGTTCGACCCGAGCCTCACCTTCGACGACCTGGACTGGATCAAGGCCCAATGGCCGGGCAAGTTGGTCGTCAAGGGCATCCAGACACTCGAGGACGCGCGCGCGGTCGTCGAGCGCGGCGTCGACGGCGTCGTGTTGTCGAATCACGGCGGACGCCAACTGGATCGGGCCCCGGTGCCCTTCCACCTGTTGCCCGTGGTCGCCCGCGAGCTGGGCAAGGACACCGAGATCCTGGTGGACACGGGGATCATGTCCGGCGCCGACATCGTGGCGGCGATCGCCCTCGGTGCGCGGTGCACGCTCGTCGGGCGGGCCTACCTGTACGGGCTGATGGCCGGCGGCCAGCCCGGCGTCACCCGCGCGATCGAGATCCTCGCCGACGGCGTGATCCGGACGATGCGGCTGCTGGGCGTCACCTGCCTCGAAGAGCTTTCGCCCACGCACGTGACGCAACTGCGGCGGCTGGGCCCGGTTTCGCCCGCGTGACGCCAGCGTGGCGCTCGGCGGCTGGTGCCGCGCTGGCGTGACGCTCGTAGCGAAATCCCCCCGGGAACAAACCGGCGCCGGGCTGGGTTGAGCGCATCAGACTCAGTTTTTGGAGGATTGATGGCTGAAGCCAAATCGGTGCCGGTGCTGTTTGTCACCGACACCATCGTGTTGCCCGGAATGGTCGTTCCGATCGCGCTCGACGATGCCGCTCGGGCGGCGATCGACGCCGCCCAGGCGAGCGAGTCGGGGCAGCTGCTGATCGCGCCCCGGCTCGACGACCGCTACCCCTCGCACGGCGTGATCGCGAAGATTTTGCAGGTCGGACGCATCGCCGGCGGCGGCACCGCGGCCGTCGTGCGCGGGGAGCGCCGGGCGCAGATCGGGACGGGAGCCTCCGGGCCGGGCGCGGCGCTGTGGGTCGAGGTGACCGAGGTCCCCGACGTCGAGACGACCGACGAGGTCAAGGCGCTGACCGCCGAGTACAAGAAGCTGCTGCTGGCCATGCTGCAACGGCGCGAGGCCTGGGAAATCGTCGACTACGTCAACAGGCTGACCGACCCGTCGGCCCTGGCCGACACCTCGGGGTATGCGTCGTACCTGTCCAGCGAGCAGAAGCGGCAGCTGGTCGAGACCGTCGACGTCGCCGAACGGTTGCGCGTGCTGATCGACTGGACCAGTTCCCACCTCGCCGAGGTCGAGGTCAACGACAAGATCGCCGAGGACGTCCGCGAGGGCATGGAGAAGACGCAGAAGGAGTTCCTGCTGCGCCAACAGCTGGCCGCCATCCGCAAGGAACTCGGCGAGGGCGAGCCCGACGGATCCGACGATTACCGGGCCCGCGTGGAGGCCGCCGACCTGCCCGAAAAGGTGCGCGAGGCCGCGCTGCGCGAGGTCGGCAAGCTGGAACGCTCCAGTGACCAGAGCCCGGAGAGCGGCTGGATCCGCACCTGGCTGGACACGGTCCTCGACCTGCCCTGGAACGTCCGGACCGAGGACTCGACGGACCTGAAGGCCGCGCGCGGCGTCCTGGACGCCGATCACCACGGGCTGGACGACGTCAAGGACCGCATCGTCGAATACCTGGCCGTGCGGGCCCGCCGCGCCCAGCGGGGGCTGCAGGTGGTGGGCGGCCGCGGCTCGGGCGCGGTGATGGTGCTGGCCGGTCCCCCCGGCGTCGGCAAGACGTCGCTGGGTGAGAGCGTCGCGCGGGCGCTGGGCCGCAAGTTCGTGCGCGTCGCCCTGGGCGGTGTGCGCGACGAGGCCGAGATCCGCGGGCACCGGCGCACCTATGTGGGCGCGTTGCCCGGCCGGATCGTGCGCGCCATCGGTGAGGCGGGAACGATGAATCCCGTTGTGCTGCTGGACGAAATCGACAAGGTCGGTTCGGACTATCGGGGCGACCCGAGCGCCGCGCTGCTGGAGGTCCTCGACCCGGCGCAGAACCACACGTTCCGCGATCACTACCTGGACTTGGACCTGGACCTGTCGGACGTGGTGTTCCTGGCCACCGCCAACGTGATCGAGAACATCCCGTCGGCGCTGCTGGACCGCATGGAGCTGGTGGCTATCGACGGCTACACCGAGGACGACAAGGTCGCGATCGCGCGGGACTACCTGCTGCCCCGGCAGCGGGAGCGGGCGGCGCTGACCGAGGACGAGGTCACGCTGACCGACGCCGCGCTGCGCAAGATCGCCGCCGACTACACCCGGGAACCCGGTGTGCGACAGTTCGAGCGGCTGCTGGCCAAGGCGCTGCGCAAGGTCACCACCAAGCTGGCGGACGATTCCGGGCCGATCACCATCGACGAGCCGGATCTGGTTGACTACCTTGGCCGCCCGCGGTTCACGCCGGAGTCGGCCGAACGCACGGCGGTGCCGGGCGTGGCCACCGGCCTGGCCGTCACCGGGCTGGGTGGCGACGTGCTCTACATCGAAGCCGGTTCAACCGAGGGCGAACCCGGCCTGCAGCTGACCGGTCAGCTGGGTGACGTCATGAAGGAGTCGGCGCAGATCGCGCTGTCCTACGTGCGCTCCCACGCCGCGGAGTTGGGGGTCGATCCGAAGGCCCTCGACCGGCGCATCCACGTCCATGTGCCCGCCGGCGCGGTGCCCAAGGATGGCCCGTCGGCCGGTGTCACCATGGTGACCGCCCTGGTGTCGATGGCCACCGGACGCCAGGTGCGCTCCGACGTGGGCATGACCGGCGAGGTCACGCTGAACGGTCGGGTATTGCCGATCGGCGGCGTCAAGCAGAAACTGCTCGCCGCGCAAAGAGCCGGCCTGTCAACGGTTTTCATCCCGGCGCGCAACGAGCCCGACCTGGACGACGTGCCCGCCGAGGTGCTCGACGCGCTGGACGTCAAGCCGATGACCGACGTCGCCGACATCGTCGCGCAGGCTCTCGAACCGGTGGTCGGGACAGCCACGGCCGCTGCCTGACGCAAGCGTGGCCGGGATGCGCAGCAAACTCGCTCGCATCCCGGCCAAGCGCGTTAAGGTCCGTGGATGGCCGTGATCCTGCGCAGATTGCTCCGCATCGGCAAGCTTCCCGCTGACATGCGGGCGGAGGTGGAACCGGAAGGCATTGTCCTGCTCGCCGAGTACGTCCCCGCCACTTTCCGATTCAGCGGCTCGGTGCCGGGATTCGTCGCCAAGGGAAACATCCGCAGCTATGTCGGCTCCCTGGTGCTCACGTCCCAGCGGGTGCTCGGCACGCTCTCGACGGTGCCCAAGCTCGCGGGACGGGCCATCGACCAGCGCTGGGATGCGCCGCAGGAGGGCCCCGTGCAAGCCGAGCTGTCGCCGAACGGGCTTGTGCTCACCGCCGACGTCGGCAACATCGATCCCGCGTTCTCCGGACGCCTGTCACTGCACTACAAGACGGCGATACCGGAGCCCGTGCTGACCACCATTCCGCGCAGGTCACTCGCGTTCTCGGTTCCCCGCGAATGGGTGTTGCGTGCCGTGGGCGTGCCGGCGCCGCGGCCTGCGTAGGACGGAAGAAGGTTTCCGACATCCATCGCTCGGGTATCTGGGTGGTTGGAGGTTCGACTGCCCGATGAGGGCGGTGGGGTGAGCGAATCACCAAGTCAACCGCTTGAGCTGCACTAAGCGGCCCAAACTGCTCGACAAGGGGGTTCACTGATGAATCTGAGCAAAATCGCAGCCGGCACACTCATGGCCGGAACCATCACGTCCGCGGCGTTCGGAATTGGCGCCGGTATCGCACAAGCAGACCCGCACGGCCCGAACGTGCCGAACCCGAACATTCCGGGTCCGAACGTTCCGGGCGGCGACCGGGACGACCTGCCGGGCCAGCACGTGCCCGGGCAGCCGATCTGTAACCCGGGTGGGCCGCGCGTCAACTGCAACGGACCGGGCAGCCCGCTTCCCCCGGGACACGACGGTTTCCCGCCGCCGGGGCACTACAACGACCCGGGTCGCTACGGCCTCCCGGCCACGTGGGTGCCGCCGGTGGGTGACCCGGACGGAACCCAGCTTCCGGTCGTCTTCAACCCGGATCTGGGCCAGTGGGGCGTCCAGACGTCTACCGGATTCCAGGCGTACACGCCCGTCGGCGGGGTGAACGCCGGCGGCGGCGTCAACGGCGGGATCAACCCGGGGACCTAGAGAACGGCGTAACGAGGCAGCCGCCCCCGCAAGGGGGCGGCTGTTTCATTTGCACGGTGACACGGCCGGCGGGCGCGGCGTTGAATGGACCCGTGACTCTCAAACGCCAAGTGGTCCACCGCGTGCAGCGGCTGCTCGTCAATCCGGTAGGCCGGCAGATGCCGGGAATCAGCCTGGAAACCACCGGCCGCAAGAGCGTCAAGCCGCGGCGCACCGCCGTCGGCGGGCGGCTGGTCGGCAATCAGTTCTGGATGGTCTCCGAGCATGGCGAACACTCCGACTATGTCCGCAACATCAAGGCCAATCCCGCCGTCCGGGTGCGCATCGGTGGCCAATGGCGCAGCGGCACTGCGCATCTGCTGCCCGATGACGACCCGCTGCAGCGGCTCGGTAACCTGCCGCGGCTCAACAGCGCGGTGGTGCGCCTGATGGGCAGCGACCTGCTGACCATCCGGGTGGACCTGGACTGACGCACCGCCCGTGGCCTACGACGAAAGCCTGGCGAAAGAAATCCGCGAGCTTGTCGCCGCCGAACGCGGCGTCGAAGAGAAACGCATGTTCGGCGGCCTCGCCTTCCTGATCAACGGCAACATGTCCGTGGCCGTCAGCGGCCAGGGCGGCCTCCTGGTCCGGGTGCCGCAGGACGAATTCGACAAGGTGGTGCAGCGCGCCCACGTCAGCCCGATGGTGATGGCGGGCCGCGACGTCCGTGGCTGGGTTCGGGTGGAGCCCGCCGGGGTGCGGACCAAACGGCAACTCCAGGCCTGGGTGTCGCGCGGGGTCGGCTACGCGCGCAGCCTGCCGCCCAAGTGACCGCCGCCGTTTGCTGGGGCCGGGCGCGGGTACGTCATCGGGTATGCCCGAACCTGCGCGACTGGTGCGACGGCTGCTCGAGGTTGCCGCAACCACCTATGCCGCCGAGGCGCGAATCAGGCTCAGCGACAAGCCGATCCCGCTGTTTCAGCTGCTGGTCGTCTGCATGCTTGCCAGCAAGCCGATCGATGCGGGCATCGCCATGGCCGCCGGACGGGAACTCTTCAAAGCCGGCCTGCGCACCCCCCGGGCGGTGCTGGCCTCGGACCGGCCGGCAATGATCGACGCCTTCGGGCGCGCCCACTACGTGCGCTACGACGAAAGCTCGGCCACCCGGCTCACCGACATGGCCGAACGGGTGCGCGACGAATACGGCGGCGATTTACGGCAACTCGCCGATCGCAGCCAGCACGACGTCGCAGCCGCAAAGCGTTTGCTCAAGGGATTCAAGGGGATTGGCGACACCGGCGCCGACATCTACCTGCGCGAGGCGCAGGACGTGTGGACCTGGGTGCGGCCGTACTTCGACGACCGGGCTATTGCCGCGGCCAGGCAACTGGGCCTGCCCACCCAGCCGGCAAAGCTGGGAGCCCTTGCGCCGCAGGCCAATGCGCGGCTGGCCGCGGCACTGATCAGGGTCTCGCTGGACGACGACGTGCGCCGGCAGGTGACCGGTTGACCGTACGGATCGGTACCTCGGGATGGTCCTACAACCACTGGGCGGACGTTCTTTACCCGCCCGGCCTGCCCGTGGCGCGCCGGTTGGCCCGCTACGTGGAGGTGTTCGACACCGTCGAGCTGAACGCGAGTTTCTATCGCTGGCCGAAGGATTCGACGTTCGCGGGCTGGCGCGACCGGCTCCCGGACGGCTTCAAGATGTCGGTCAAGGCCCATCGAGGGCTGACGCACTACCGCCGCCTGGCCTCGCCCGAGCCGTGGATCGAGCGCTTCGTGCGCTGTTGGGACCTGCTGGGTGATCGCCGCGGGGTGCTGCTGGTGCAGCTGCATCCCGAGCAGCAGCGCGACGACGCGCGCCTGGACGCTTTTCTGGCCGGCGTGCCGGAGTCGATCCGGGTCGCCATGGAGCTGCGCCATCCGTCCTGGAACGACGCGGGCGTCTTCGAGTTGCTGGAACGCCGGCGCGCCGCCTACGTGGTGATGAGCGGCGCCGGGTTGGCGTGCGTGCCGCGGGCCACCACCGACCTGGTGTACGTCCGCATGCACGGCCCGGATCAGGACGCGATCTACGCCGGCTCCTATTCGAACGACGAGCTGTGGCGCTGGGCCGACCGGATCGCCGCCTGGAGCGACGACGGCAAAGACGTGTGGATGTATTTCAACAACGACCTGGGCGGCCACGCGGTGCGCAACGCGCTCTACCTGCGCGAACTCCTCGGTTAATCGGGGGCCTGCTCGACGGGAGCCCACGTCCCGTCGATGACGTCGGGCGGGCGCTGCACCTGCAACCGTTCCCGTTCGGCGCGGCGGCGTTTGATCCGCAGCCGGGCGTCTGTCGGCATGGTGACCAGCTCGTCACAGGTCAGGTAGTAGACGTCCTCCACCACGTCGATCAGGTCGGCGGCCACGCGGCGAGATCCCAGCTCCCGCAACGTCATCCGCAGTTGATGAGTGAACCGCAGCGTGGTGTCGTGGGCGAGTTCTCGCGAGTCGCGGGCATTGGTGGTCAGCCGCCGGGACAGCGTCGCCGACGGCGGTTCGGTCGACGCGGCGGCGGACACCGCGGCCGCCCCCGCGGCCGTCAACAGCAGCGCCGGGTCGTCGGCGTAGGTGCGGCTGGCCAGCTCGGCTTCCCCGGGCCCACGATGCGCCAGCCGGGCGACGGCGGCGTCCACCGCCGCGGCGGTGGCCGGAGACAGCGCGCGGATGCTGTCGAGGTTGCCCTCCTGGGCCAGCGCGCACAGCGGCGGGTCGGCCCGCAGCACCGCCGCCAGCTGGTCGGTCCCGGCCGCGACGCGCGTGCTTTCCATGATCATGTCCACCCCAGGCACACCGCGCGCCTCCTTGCTGCGCTCCAGCGCCGCCGCGGTGACGCCGGTGTCGATCAGCCACAACGCGGTGAGGATCCAGCCTTGATGAATCCGGTCCCGCAGCAGGCGAATTCGGACTTCCAGGCCGGCGTCGGGCAGCGACGCAAGCTGTGTGGCGTCGAGCTGTTCGGCGTCGGCGGCGGCGCTGTAGGCCCCGGTGTCGGACTTCAGGTGGCGCAGCAGCGCCAGCGACCGCCCCGCCACGACGGCCTTGGCGATGTACCCGAGGGCGCCGCCCGCCAGCGCGGGCTCACCGAACGGCAGGGGGTCTCCGACGTGCGGCCGGCCCGCCAGCGCGTTACGGGCGACCGCATCCTGGTCCCAGCCGGGCAGCTGGGCCGCGGCGACCATGTTGACCGACACCCCGACGTAGGCCCGGTGGCCGAACACCGCGATGGCCCTGTTGCCCCACTCGTCGCCCGTCACGCCGCCCAGCGCCAGCACGTGACTCAGCACCCCATTCGCCGCGCGCAATCCGCTCAACTGGACGTCCAGCGTGATGGGGGTGAGCGGCCCGGGCAGCGCCTCGGCGAGGTTGGCCGCGCTGAAAATGGGGAAGCGCGGATCGATCCGGTCGTCGAATTCGCCCTCGACGCCCTCGGGTGCCGCGCTGTGCTCCTCCGCCGAAGGTGGCAAACGGGGGGCGACCTCGACCGGGATCGCCAGTTGGCGCCCGTGGCCGGTGGCGCCCGCGGGGCCGATCTGGCGGCCGACAAGGCCGCGGGCGGTGTCGGCCACGGCCTCGAGTGCCTGCCAGCCAAACTTGAACGACCAATCCTCTTGCGCCGCAGCGATATCCATGTCCGGAACGAGCCGTGCCCAGCTGCGCACCCGATTCAGCCGGGACCGTGGATCGGCGGATCGCAGCATCCGCCACGCGGTGATCATGTTGACCGTGTCCGGCGAGGCCAGGTCGACCACGCCGGTGCGGTCGGAGTCCAGCGACGAGACCAGGAAGCGCACCAAGTCGTCGATGTGCAGCACGCGCATCGGTTGCGCCGACACCTTCGTGCGCAGCAGCGTGGCCACGGTGCGGCACACCATCCAGTCGAGCTGGCGCCCGACCGGTGGGGCGATGCGGATGACCAAGCTGGGCCCCCAACTGGTGGACACGAGCTCCTCGGCGGGCCGGTACAGCTCGGGCCGCCCGGCGGCCTGGGACACGAACAGCAACCGGTCGCCGGCCCGGGCGGCCACGTCGGTCACATGGGCCAGCAGGTCGATGTCGGCGCTGCCGGGTGCGGTGGTGTCGACCGGGGCCAGGTGGATGACCGCGTCGGCTTCCTCGGCCATCTCCCGCAAGACCGGGTGGCGCAGCGGTGCGCAAACAAACTCGACGTTGCCGTCCAGGCATGGGTGGGGACGCCCAGCAATGCCGCTCACCGTGTGCCCGGCAGCGATCAGCTGCCGTGCGACCAGCCGCCCGAGCGCGCCGGTGGCGTCGGTAACCAGGATCTGCACCTCGGCTCACCTCCCCCGACCTCAAGCTAAACAATAGGCAAGACGGCATGACCTAGCGACCGTTATCGGGCAAACGGCGCCCCGAACTGGCGGGATCGCCGCGGCCGGGTTACTGCAGCGTGGCGCTGCCGTCGTCGGCGACGACAACCTTGGCGCCGCCGATGTCTTCGCGCACGGTGGCCTGCGCCTGCGCGGTGTCGCTGATCACGGCGAGGGTGCGCGACCCGTCCGGCGTGCGCACGGCCAGATACGCCTTCTCGGGTCGGCCGTCGCGGTCGAACGGAGTGGTCCAGGCTTCCACGGTGCCGACGCCCTCCCAGTCCACCAAGCCCTCCCGGGTGGGCTCGCGGTCAACCGCCGGTTGCGCGTCTTCCCAACGGAATTCGGCGGGCGGCTCCGTGCCGTACACGCCGAAGCTGTGCTTGGTCAGGTAGCCGCCGTTGGCCGTGATCAGGCCGCGGCGCCCAGGATGGGCCGCCAGCAACTCCGCCATGGTGGCGATGGAGTGCATCACGTAGTTGCTCCAGGGTCCGCCTGCGAACGTCAGCCCCCCGGTGACCGTGAGCGGGCGGGCCGGATCGTCGACCGGCAGGCCCAGTTCGGCCGCCGCCACCTGAACGGCCGAGGGAAAGCACGAGTAGAGGTCGACATGGGCGACCTCGTCGATGCCCAGGCCGGCGAGTTCCAGCGCCCGGCGGCCGGCGATCCGGATCGCCGGCGAACGGTGCAACTCGTCGCGCTCCGCGATGGCCGAGGTGTCGTGCGCGTCGGTGCCCGCGTGCGGGTAGACCCAGCGGTCGGCCGGAATCCGCAGGCGCCGAGCCTGTTCCACCGACGCCAAGACCAGCGCGGCGCCCTGGTCGACCATGTTGTTGGAGTTCATCAGCTTGGTGTACGGCCAGCTGATCATCCGGTTCTGCGGTCCGGGCTCGCAGATCTCCTCTGCGGTCACCGGTTTGCGGATCCACGCGTACGGGTTGTCGATCGCGACGGCGTTGAAACGGGCCCACAGTTCGCCGATGCGCCGCCGGTGGTCGTCGACCGACTCGCCGCCGGCGATCCGCAGCGCCTGCTCGAACAACGGGTAGACGTAGGCCGGCCGGTCCAACCTGATCCTGATCTCCGCATCCCCGGCCATCGGCACGTCGTCGCCGCTCACCTCGGCCATGGGGACGGAGTCGTCCTGGACGGTCCACTCGAGTTTGGCGCCCTTGGCCCGCAGGCCCCGGCGGGTGCGCCAGGTCTCGGCGCCGGCGAGCAGCACCACCTGCGCCCGGCCCCGCTGGATGTCCAGGCATGCCTGGTTGACCAGCGACTGCGGCACGTTGCCGCCGACGGGGCTGTACAGCGTGGTGAAGTCGGTGGCACCGATCCGCTGCCCGAGCAGCAGCCCCGGATCGCGGTAGTGCGCCGACAGAATGTTCACCACGCGGATGGAGTCGACGGCCTCGATCACCCGCGCATCGGCGGCCTGCCGGGCCGCGGCCACCATCAGGTCCACCGGTTCGACGGACCGCCGCCCGGGGTCGATCTCGTCGCGGTGGTTGACCTGGCCATACCCGATCAGCACCGGTGTCCTGGGGTCCACCTTCATACGAACGAACTTAGCGTGGCTATCGGTCCAGGCGACCGCGGGCGGGATCGGCCGATGGTCAGGGCGGCCCGAACAGCACGCCCTCGCCGACGAGCCGGTCGATCTCCTGGGGGCCCATGCCGAGCAGCCTTCGGCAGATCTCGACGGTGTCCTGGCCCGGCACGGGTGCCGGGCGCTGCGGCGCGCGCGGGATGTGCTGAAAGGGCGCCGGGCCCGTCTCCGCCGGCAGCGCGCGTTCGACGAGCGGATGCGTCATCTGCGCATACAGCTTCCGCTCGACCAGCTGCGGGTCCTCCAGGACGTCGGGCGGGCGGTTCATCGGTCCGGCCGCGACCCCGGAGGACTGCAGCAGTTGGGCGGCCCGTTCCGGGGTGCGCGTCCGGGTCCAGGCCGACACCAGCTCGACCAGCTCTCGCCGGTTCGCCAGCCGCGCCTCGCCGGTGCCGAAGCGTGGGTCGTCGGCCCACTCGGGGTGGTGGAAAACGCTTGCCGCGCAACGCCATTCATCGTCCGAGCCGATCGAAATGACGCACCATTCGTCGTCGCCGGCACACGGATAGACGGCGTGCAGGCTGGTGTCGTCGGCGATCCTCGGGATGCCCGCGGCCTGCGCGGCCTGGGTGACGTACAGGGTGTCGAGCTGGTTGACCACGGCCTCGGCCTGCGAGATGTGCACGTGCGACCCGCCGCCCGTCCGGTGCCGGTGGATCAGCGCGGCCAGCGCCGCGATGGCGGTGATCCGCCCGACCACGTGGTCGGGAAAGATCGTCGTCGCGTCGTAGAAGGCGTGCCGCGCGGCCCCGTCGTGGCTGTCCGGATCGTCAGTCGTCCACAGCCGGGTGACGCCGGTCGCCGCGCGGACCAGCGGCCCGTATCCCATGCGGGTGCTCCACGGGCCCGCCTCGCCGTAGGCGCTGCTCTCGGCCAGCACGATCCGCGGGTTCAGGCCGCGCAGGTTGTCGTAGGAAAAGCCAAGCGCGGCAAGCGTTCCCGGCTTGAAGTTGGCGAAGACGGCGTCGGACTCCGCGGCCAGCCGGGCGAAGATGTCCTGGCCGGCCGGGCTGCGCAGGTCCAGGCCCATCGCCAGGTGGTTGCGGTGTGTCCAGGCGAACGACTCGCTCATCGCCTCGCCGACGCGGGCCTGCCGAAGTCCGTCCGGGTACTGCGCGCTCTCGATCTTGATCACCTCGGCGCCCAGGTCGCCGAACAGCCGGCTCAACTCGCCGCCGGCGACGATGATGCCCAGGTCCAGGATGCGAAGGCCCGCAAAGGGATACTCGCCGACCCGGCCGGAGGGTGAGGACACCACCGCCGGATTCCCGCGCCAGCCCGGCCCGTCCCGCCCGGCGGCCGGGGCCGGGCTGCGGAAGCCCGCGTGCCGCCCGTCGGCGACGAAATATCCGGTCGGCACGCTGACGCGGACGCCCGGGACGAGTTCGGCGTCGGTGATGGCGCCGACGGCCGCGAAGTGCTCGGAGCTCATCGCCCACGACGGCGTGAGCACCGCGGCGATGGGAACGCCGTGGGCCTGCCCCGCGGTGACCAGATCCTTCATGGTCTGCCCGGCGAACAGCGCCTGGACCAACTCGCTGATCTGTGGCCACGCCGCGAAGCGCGCGCCGATCACGTCGTATTTCGGGTCCTGGAAATCCTCCGGCTCGCCCAGCCATCGCCGCAGCCCCCGCCACTGACGAGGCGCCATCACGCACAGCCGGACGTAACCGTCCTGACACGCATAGATCGGGTAGGCGTCCTGGTTCTTCGGGCGGCCCCGCCACTGGCCGGTGCGGCGGATGCCGGCGGCGACCTGTCCGTGCGCGCCGAACGCCGGGTCGAGCGACATGACCACGGCGTCGAATCGCGAGAAGTCAATGTATTCGCCGGTGCCGCAACGCAATCGGTTGTAGTAGGCGACCAGGGTTGCCCAGGCCGCCTGGACGGCCGCCGTGGCCGACGCGATACCGTCCGGCGGCAACACCGGCGTCCCGGTGGTGGGACCCGACCGCGACAGCGAGCCACCCATCGCGTACAGCACCGCATCGGTGGCCCGCCACAGCGAGCGCGGCCCCGTCGCGCCGAAGTCGGTGATCGACAGCACCACGAGGTGGGGGTGCTGGGCGGCCAGCTCCTCGACCGAGGTCCCGAACGTGGGGGCCTCCCCGTAGAAGCCGTCGTCCACGACGATGTCGGCCTGCGCCGCGAGGTCGAGGAACACCCCGCAGTCGTCCTCGTCGAACGGGTCCAGCACCACGCTGCGCTTGTTCGCGTTGTGCACGGCGAACGGGATGCTGGCGCCGGCGATCGTGGGCGGGGTATCGCGGGCGGGGCTGCCGGTCGGGGGTTCGACCTTGAGCACGTCGGCGCCCAGGTCGGCGAACAGGCGCGTCACCGCGTCGCCGTTGCCGCTCGACAGGTCGAGGACGCGCACGGCGTCGAGCAACCCGTCGGCCATCAGCACACCGTACCCGCAGGTGCGGGGCCCGGCCGGTCGACCGTTGGACGCCAGCCAAAAAGCCAACTGGGCAAGCTGATTGGGTGGCCGAGCCGGCCGTCGGCTATCGTCGGCACCCGACATGAGCGCGCACCTGACCTACATCGAGGCCGTGGTGGTCGGCGCTTTTCAGGGCGTCACCGAGCTCTTCCCCGTTTCCAGCCTGGGGCACGCGGTGCTGGTTCCCGCGGTCGTCGGCGGGCGGTGGGCGCAGGACCTGAACGTCTCCGCGCCCGAATCGCCCTACCTCGCGTTCATCGTCGGCCTGCACGTGGCCACCGCCGCGGCGTTGCTGGTGTTCTTCTGGCGGGACTGGCTGCGCATCGTGGGCGGGTTCGTGTCGTCCTTGCGGTATCGCCGCATCCAGACGCTCGACGAGCGGCTCGCCTGGCTCATCGTGGGCGGCACCATCCCGGTGGGACTGGCCGGGCTGGCGCTGGAACGGACCTTCCGCACCACCCTGGGCAAGCCCATCCCCGCGGCGATTTTCCTGCTGCTCAACGGCATCGTGCTCTACGCGGGCGAGGTGCTGCGCCGGCGCGTCTCCCCCGACGACGCGCCGGTCACCGAACAGCCCGCGCACACCGGCGATGCCGTCGACAATCGGCTGGCGCAGCTGCCCCTGCGCCGCGGCGTCCTGATCGGCGCCGCGCAGATCCTGGCGCTGTTCCCCGGCATCAGCCGCTCGGGCATCACCATGGTGGCCGGGCTGTGGCGCGGCTTGTCCCACGAGGACGCCGCCCGGTTCTCCTTCCTGTTGGCGACGCCCATCATCCTGGCCGCCGGTGTGTACAAGATCCCGGAACTGTTCGGGCCCCGGGCAGCCGGGATCGGCGGCCAGGTGCTCGCCGGCAGCGTCGCCTCGTTCGTGTGCGCCTACCTGGCCGTGCGGTTCCTGACGCGGTACTTCCAGACCCGCACGCTGACCCCGTTCGCCATCTACTGCGCGCTCGCCGGCGGCGCCAGCCTGGTCTGGCTTGCCCTGAACTGACCGCCGCGGCTACGTCAACGCGCGCCGGTAACGCACCTGTCGCGCCTCGGTGTTCCCGAAAGCGACTGTGCGGCAAGCCCCGTCGGGTCGCCAGCCGTCGCGCGCGTAGAACCGTCGAGCGCGGGCGTTCGCGTCCAGCACCCACAGCACGGCGTCCGTCACCCCGGCCGCCCGCAGCCGCCCGCGGGCGGCCGCCACGAGCGTGCTCCCCACGCCCGAGCCCAGGCAGGCCGGGTCCACATAGAGCGCCATCAGCTCGCCGAGGTTCGGCAGGTCACTCAGGCCCGTAGTGGCGAAGCCGCGCACCGCGGAACCATCGATCGCGACCAACGTCGACGGCACCCGCAATCCCACGCGGCCGAAGGTGTACCGGCGGACCAACGCCTCGGGGGTGAGACCGTCCAGGTAGTCCCGGTCGATGAGCCCCCGATACGCCGACCGCCACGCCCGCGCGTGCAGGCGGGCCACCGCGCGGGCGTCCGCCGGGACCGCCACCCGCACCTCAATCATCGTTAGCAGTATTCGGCCACCCGGGTTGTTGCGCAGCCCCACGCCGAGTGTTGTGCTTACCGGATCGCGTGATTGACACCCGTCAAGAATCCGGAGGGCAGGAATGGCTGATACGGCGTCCATTGGGCTGAAGGTCCGCGGCAAGGTCGTGGTGATCACCGGGGGCGCCCGCGGAATCGGTCTGGCCACCGCGACCGCGTTGCACAAGCTGGGCGCCAAGGTGGCGATCGGTGACGTCGACGAGGTAACGGTGAAGGAATCGGGCGCCGGGCTGGACCTGGACGTGTACGGCAAACTCGACGTCACCGACCCGCAGTCGTTCTCGGAGTTCCTGGACGACGTCGAGCGCCAGCTCGGCCCGATCGACGTCCTGGTCAACAACGCGGGCATCATGCCGCTCGGGCGGATCGTCGACGAGCCGGACGCCGTCACCCGGCGCGTCCTCGACATCAACGTCTACGGCGTCATCCTGGGCAGCAAGCTGGCCGCCCAGCGCATGGTCCCCCGCGGGTCCGGCCACGTCATCAACATCGCCTCGCTGGCCGGGGAGACGTATATCCCCGGGGCGGCCACCTACTGCGCCAGCAAGCACGCGGTGATCGGGTTCACCGACTCCGCCCGGATCGAATACCGCCGGGCGGGCGTGAAGTTCTCGGTCGTCATGCCGACCTTCGTCAACACCGAACTCATCGCGGGCACCTCGGGCGCCAAAGGGATCCGCAACGCCGAGCCGTCCGACATCGCCGACGCGATCGTCAAACTGGTGGCGCACCCCCGGCCGCGCGTGCGGGTCACGAAGACGGCCGGCGCGATCATCGCGTCGCAGAAGTTCATGCCGCGTGCCGTGTCCGAGGGCCTGAATCGGGCTCTGGGCGGCGAGCACGTCTTCACCGATGACGTGGATGCCGAGAAGCGCCGGGCCTACGAGGCGCGGGCGCGCGGCGAAGAGTAGTCGGCGATCGCGAGCGCCAACACAAAGCACCACCGCGTCGAGCGCCGTTCACCGTCGGCGCGGACAATCGGGCGGGTGAGCCTAGAAACCCAGACAACCGCTCCCCTTGCCGACGACGAACTCGACCTGATCAACGCCTACTGGCGCGCCGCCAACTATGTGTCGGTCGGGCAGATCTACCTGCTGGACAACCCGCTGCTGACCGAACCGCTGTCGCCCGAGCACGTCAAACCTCGGCTGCTGGGACACTGGGGCACCACCCCGGCGCTGAACCTGATCTACGCGCATCTCAACCGCATCATCCGCGACCGCGACGCCAACGTCATCTACGTCACCGGGCCCGGCCACGGCGGCCCCGCGCTGGTGGCCAACGCCTATCTCGAGGGCACCTACAGCGAGGTCTACACCGGCATCGAGGAGGACGCCGAAGGCCTGCGAAAGCTGTTCCGGCAGTTCTCCTTTCCCGGCGGCATCCCCAGCCACGTCGCCGCCCAGACCCCCGGCTCGATACACGAGGGCGGTGAACTGGGCTACGCGCTGGTGCATGCGTACGGCGCGGCCTTCGACAACCCGAAGCTGGTGGTGGCGTGCGTGGTCGGCGACGGCGAGGCCGAAACCGGGCCGCTGGCGACCAGCTGGCACTCCAACAAGTTCCTCAACCCGGCCACCGACGGCGCGGTGCTGCCGATCCTGCAGCTCAACGGCTACAAGATCGCCAACCCGACCGTGCTGGCGCGCATCCCGCACGACGAACTCGAGGCGCTGCTGCGCGGCTATGGCTACCGGCCCATCACGGTCGCCGGTGACGATCCGGCGAATGTGCACCAACAGTTGGCCGCCGCGCTCGACGACGCCTTCGACGACATCGCGGCGATCCAGCGCGCCGCCCGCAGCGGCAACGGGACGCAGCGGCCCGTGTGGCCGATGATCGTGCTGCGCACCCCCAAGGGCTGGACCGGTCCAAAGGTGGTGGACGGCAAGAAGGTCGAGGGCACCTGGCGAGCGCATCAGGTTCCGCTCGGCGAAACGCACGACAATCCCCAGCACCGCGCGCAGCTCGAGGAATGGCTGCGCAGCTATGCGCCTCAGGAGCTTTTCGACGGCGACGGGGCGCTGCGCCCCGAGCTGCGTGCGCTGGCGCCGCGCGGTGACCGCCGGATGAGCGCCAACCCGCACGCCAACGGCGGCCTGCTGCTGCACGACCTCGACCTGCCGGACTTCCGCGACTACGCGGTCGAGGTGTCGCGGCCCGCCGCCCAGACGCACGAGGCGACGCGGGTGCTGGGCACCTTCCTGCGGGATGTCATCGGCCGCAACAGGGATCGGTTCCGCCTGATGGGTCCCGACGAGACCGCCTCGAACCGGCTGGACGCCGTCTATGGGTCGACGGCCAAGGTGTGGCTCTCGGAGCTCGGTCCCGACGACGAAAACCTCGCCGCCGATGGCCGGGTGATGGAGGTGCTCTCGGAGCACCTGTGCCAGGGCTGGCTCGAGGGTTACCTGCTGACCGGGCGGCACGGCCTGTTCAACTGCTACGAGGCGTTCGTGCACATCGTCGACTCGATGCTCAACCAGCACGCCAAGTGGCTGGCCACCAGCCGGGAGCTGCCGTGGCGAAGGCCGATCGCGTCGCTGAACTACCTGCTGTCCTCGCACGTGTGGCGCCAGGACCACAACGGCGCGTCGCACCAGGACCCCGGCTTCATCGACCTGGTCGCCAACAAGCGGGCCGAGATCACCCGGGTGTACCTGCCGCCGGACGGCAACACCCTGCTGTCGGTGGCCGACCACTGCCTGCGCAGCCGCGACTACATCAACGTCATCGTCGCCGGCAAGCAGCCCGCGCTGGCCTACCTGGACATGGAGCAGGCCATCGAGCACTGCGCCCGCGGCCTGGGCATCTGGCCGTGGGCGAGCACCGCGACCGCCGAACCCGACGTGGTGCTGGCCTGCGCCGGGGACGTCCCGACGCTGGAGACCCTGGCCGCCGCGGACATCCTCCGGCGCGAACTGCCGGAGCTGGCGGTCCGGGTTGTCAACGTCGTCGACCTGATGCGGTTGCAGCCGGAGTCCGAGCATCCGCACGGCCTGCCCGACCGGGAGTTCGACGCGCTGTTCACCCGCGACAAGCCGGTCATTTTCGCCTATCACGGCTACCCGTGGCTGATCCACCGGCTCACCTACCGCCGCACGAATCACCCGCACATCCACGTGCGCGGGTTCAAGGAGCGCGGCACCACCACGACACCGTTCGACATGGTGATGCTCAACGATTTGGACCGCTTCCATCTGGTGATGGATGTCATCGACCGGGTCGACGGGCTGGCCAGCCGGGCCGCGGTGCTGCGCCAGCGCATGGTCGACGCCCGGCTCGCCGCGCGGGTCTACACCCGCGAGCACGGCGAGGACGACCCGCAGATCGCCGGCTGGACCTGGGAGGGTTGACGCCTGACGCCGAGATTGCGGTGGTGGCTGCGGTTGGCGCGCGAACCACGACCGTGGCGGCAATCTCGCTGAACCCGGGGGTGCGCCCGGCGCCCGGGTAAACTGGCCCAATGCCCGACGCGACCGCCGCCGCCCCTCAGCACCCCGCAGCGGCGCACCGGCTCCGGATCCATCTGGACATCGCCGTCGTCGTGGCCGTCCTGGTGCTCACGAACCTGATCGCGCACTTCACCACGCCGTGGGCGAGTGTCGCCACCGTGCCCGCGGCCGCCGTCGGCCTCGCGATGTTGATGCGGGCCCGGGGCCTGGACTGGGCCGACCTCGGCCTCGGACGCGCCCACTGGAAGTCCGGGTTCGGTTACGCGCTGGCCGCCGTCGCGGTCGTGGCGGCGGTGATCGCCGTCGGGGTGCTGCTGCCCATGACGCGGCCGATGTTCATGAACCACCGCTACGCCACGGTCTCCGGCGCGTTGATCGCCTCGATGGTCGTCATCCCCTTGCAGACCGTGATTCCCGAGGAGCTGGCCTTCCGCGGGGTGTTGCACGGCGCGCTGCACCGGGCCTGGGGCTTTCGCGGGGTCGCGCTGGCCGGCTCGCTGCTGTTCGGCCTGTGGCACGTCGCCACGTCGCTGGGGCTGACCAGTAGCAACGTCGGCTTCACCCGGCTGCTGGGCGGCGGGTTCCTCGGGATGGTCGCCGGCGTGGTGGGCGCGGTGTTCGCCACCGGCGCCGCCGGCTTCGTCTTCAGCTGGCTACGCCGGCGCAGCGGCAGCCTGATCGCGCCGATTGCGCTGCACTGGTCGCTGAACGGGCTCGGGGCGCTGGCCGCCGCGCTGGTGTGGCACCTGACATAGGGCCGGTCAGACCAGCAGCACCGCCGCGCCGGCGATGCGTCCGGCGCTGAGATCCGCCAACGCCCGATCCGCCTGGGCCAGCGGGTATTCCGGGGTGGTCACCTCGATGTGGTGCGTGCCCGCGAAGTCCAGGAACGCGCGCGCGTCGGCCCGGGTGTTCGACGTGACCGAGCGGACCTGGCGTTCCTGGAACAGGTGGCGCTGGTAGTTGAGCACCGGGATGTCGGACAGGTGGATGCCGGCGATCGCCAGGGTGCCGCCGCGGTCCAACGCCTCCAGCGCGGGCAGCACCAGGTCGCCGACGGGAGCGAACAGGATCGCGGCGTCCAGCGGGACCGGCGGCGGGTCGGCCGCGCCCTGCGCCGACGCCGCGCCGAGCTCCATCGCCAGCTCCCGCGCCTCGGCGCCCCGGGTCATCACGTGCACCTCGGCGCCCTGCGCCAGCGCGACCTGCGCGGTGATGTGCGCGCTGCCACCGAAGCCGTAGAGCCCGAGCCGGCCGCCCGGCGGCAGCTCCGCCCGCAGCAGGGAGCGGTATCCGATGATCCCGGCGCACAGCAGCGGCGCCAGCTCGCTGTCGGTGTAACCGTCCGGCAGGGGGTGCGCGAAAGCGGCCGGGACCGTGGCGAACTCGGCGTAGCCGCCGTCGGCGTCCCAGCCGGTGTAGCGGGACTGGGGGCAGAGGTTCTCGTCGCCGCGGCGGCAGTACTTGCACACGCCGCAGGTGTGGCGCAGCCAGGCGATGCCCACCCGGTCGCCGACCCGGAACTCCCCGGCGGCCTCGGCGCCGACCTCGACGACCTCCCCCACCACCTCGTGGCCGGGCGTGACGCGTTCGCGGTGCACGGGCAGGTCGCCCTCGGTGACGTGTAGGTCGGTGCGGCAGACGCCGCAGGCCCGGACGGCGACCAGCAACTCCGACGGCCCGGGGCGCGGCACTTCGCTGGTGACCGGCTCGAGCGGGTCCGTGTTCATCGGGCCGGGCCGACGCACCCGCCACGCGCGCATGGTCGCGGTGGTTAGCGGTGACACCATCCGTCAATCATGCGTCAACCACCGCGGCCGCAACGCGGTAACCGCAATCAGGTGCGTCGCACCATGCCGACGATCCACAACAGGATCAGCGACCCCAGCAGCGCGGTGAAGAAGGTGAAGATGAGGCCGCCACCCGCGGTGTTGACGAAGAAGCTCAGGATGAAGCCGCCGATCAGCGCGCCGATGATGCCGATGACGATGTCCATCAGGATGCCGGCGCCGCTGCCCCGGATGATTTTGCTGGCGAGCGCACCCGCCAAACCGCCGATGATGATGTAACCGATGAGGCCGACGCTAGTGAATGTCGTTGAGCGGGCCAGGTATTCGGTAGCTGCCATGACGTCCATGCGGGTCTCCTTGCATTCGCTGGCAAAGCCCAGCGCGTCGCTGAGCCGTCATTTCGGTATACCCGCTCTGCGTAACGAAAAAGGTTCGCATTTAACGACGATTGGGCGCATGTTCCGCACGCCCGGCCGCGTCAGGCCGACTGCGTGCGCTGCGGCAACGGCGACGGGGTGGGGCTGACCTCGCCCGCCGGCGCGGGGGCCGGCGAGGGAGCCGCCGGGGCTCCCGGAGCCGGGGCAGGGGCCGGCGCCGCTGGCGCCGGTTGGGTGCCCGGAGCCGGTTGAGCGCCCGGCGCGGGTTGGGTGCCCGGAGCCGGTTGGGTGCCGGGCACCGCCGCGGGCGGACCAGCCCAAGGCTGGATCGACTCCGCCAACGCC
>NZ_LZIZ01000066.1:0-913 GCF_001666915.1 Mycobacterium sp. E3339
CGAGACCTTTGGCAAGTCGGTCTACCAGGGCATGGCCACGCTGAACTCCGCGATCCTGACGCAAACGGCGGCCGGCAATCACGTTGTGGTCGTTGGTTATTCGCAGAGCGCGACGATCGCCAGCCTGGAAATGCGCTACCTGCAAGCCCTGCCGGCCGCCGTTTGCGTCAGGATCGCGGAGTTCAGCGTGGCCATGCCCTGGTAGACCGACTTGCCAAAGGTCTCGCTGCCCAGCCCGGTGATCGGCCAAAACTGTTCGGGCGTACGCAAACTCACCAGGGTGTAGTCGGAGTAATTCTGCGCGAGGTACGCCTGCTGGATGGACGTCATGTACTTCAGGTCCGGCGACGGGTTCCCGGTGCCGCCCATGATAAGCGCGATCTTGTCCGTGCCCGTCGACGACTGCATGGCGGCCGCGTTGGTGGCCTCGGTCTGCGCGTACGCGTTCTTCGCGGTGATCAGGGTTTCCACGAACTGGTTGTGGAACAGTTCCGCCTGCGCGCTGAGCGCCTGGTACTGCTGGGCGTGCGCGTCCAGCATCGTCGCCACGCGCACCGACACCGAATCCGTGGCCGGCGGCAGCACTCCGGTCGTCGGGCCGGCCACGGCCGCGTTCGTCGCCTGCAGCGACGAGCCGATCCCTTGCAGCTCGTCGGCGGCCGTCGCCATCGCGTCGGGTTCGGTGATCACGAACGACATCGGCTCTCCGCCTTACTGACTCAACACCGGGCGCGCCGCCAGGCCTTCGCGCGGTCCGGCGATCGAATGGGAGGCTGCGGCCGTCGCTCGCCCGGGAATTCCCGTCGAGGGCAGTTGGGGCGCGGCGGACGGGCCCGCCGAAGCTGTCGACCTGCACGCCGGTGCGGGTGAGGTGGCGTTCGGCACCATCAGGCACACCAATTGGTTGCCCCGC
>NZ_LZIZ01000067.1:0-30703 GCF_001666915.1 Mycobacterium sp. E3339
CGACCGGGGCGCGGTGACTGGCCTGCTCGACACCGCGAAGGGCCTCGGCAGGCTCGCCTCGGTCATCCACACCGCGGTGGCGTTCGCCCCGAGCTCTCCCAGGGTTGCCGCCGCGGCCTCCAACCGGTCCTGCCGAACGTCGCAGAGGACGACGGCGTGGTCGTGCGCGACGAGTTTGGCCGTGGCCAGACCCATGCCACCCGCACCGCCGGTGATCACCGACACTCGATCCATACCGTGGACCGTATACGGCGATCGATCCGCGGGTCCTAGGGGTCTGGCACCGGATGGTGCGGGTGACCGCTGTGCCGGATGGCCGTGCCGACGAACGGCGCCTTGATGGTGGCGGCCAGATGATGGCGGTAGCGGATCAGCGCGGCGACCGCCACCACGGTGTAGACGGCACAGAGCAGCAGCCGGCCGTGCGTCGAGGCGATCGGGAACTGCACGACGAACAGGCCCAGTAGCGTGCACGCCGCGGCGCGCTGGAAGCGCAGCGCCAACAGCAGCGCGACGCCCATCATGGTTTGGGTGGCGGTCAGCAGCACTTCCTCCACCTGACGCGGGTCGAGCTGCAGCGAGAACCCACCGCCGCCCAGCAGGTGGGCGATCGGTAGCGACCCGATCAGCAGCGTCCACTGGTTGACCTTGGAGGAGATCAGGGTGGCGATGGCCGCGGTGCCCTTGCCCCGGGCGGCGAAGATGGTGGCCACGATGAACTCCGGGGCCTCGGACGCGAGCGGGGCCAGCCACTGGACCAGCAGGAAACGGTCGACGCCCAGCTCGGTGCCCGCGGCGACCAAGTTGTCGGCGAACGGCTTGGCGCACAGCAGGATCACCGCGCCGGACGCCAGGAAGAGGCCGACGACGACGATGCGCCGCCCGCGATCGGGCAGCTCGCCGAGGGCGGCGGCCGTCCCGATCAGATCGGGCTCCTCCACGTCGCCGTGGCTGACCTTGTACAGGTAGAACCCGAACCAGGCCAGCAGCGCCAGCCCCAGGCCGAAATGGATCTGGCCGCTCGCCGGAATCGCGAAGGCGATGACCCCGGCGATCAGCAGGAAGCCGAGTTCGACGCGATTGGTCGGTTGCAGCGCCAAACCTTTGCTGTCCTTGGCGCCGGCCTTGCGGGCCACCATGATGCTGACCAACACCACCACCGGCCAACCCAGCCCCATCAGCAACCGGTTCGAGCCCGTCATGTTGGCCGCTGCGTATTGCGTGTACTCGGCGTTGTGGCCGGAGACGTACGCGTAGTACAGGTCGACGGCGTATTCGGGCAGCACCGCGATCAACGCCAGGATCGCGGTCGCCAGCCCACCCGAGACGTCGATCTGCGCGGTCTCCGCCGCCCAGGCCAGCAGGAAGCTCGCCGACACGACGGCGGCCCCGTAGATCAACAGGGCAACGACCGGGTCCGGGTGCAGTCCGACGATGCGGATGATCAGCGCGGGGGCGACAAACGCCCCGGTGATCAGCCCCGACCGGGTCAGGGTGCGATGCCGCGACCGCGCTGCCGTCGCGGTGGCGACCGCGGCCCTGTCGCTGGCGAGCATCGTCATCCTTCGATCGGGAGGGGTGGCGAATTGGAACGGCTACTCCGGCTGGATTAGCCGTGCCTAACGCCTTCCCAAACTACCCGCCGAGCGCGTGGCCAGCAACGTCGTCGATCAGGCGAGCGTGGACGCAACCGGACGCATCTTTGCTGGCCAGAAGCGCAGCATCGGAAAGTTAGGCAGTCCTGATTTCGAAGTTTGGCAAACCTTCCGGACCGAAAACCGCCCCTACCCAGTACGACGCGCCGCGAGCGAGCAGCTTCGCCCTAATTGTCCGGGCCCATCGCCGCCGCCGCGGCCTGTGCGAACAGTTCGACCGCTTGGTTGCGGGTGAGCGACGCCAGCATCTGTTCGGCGGCGCGCATCATGTCGCCGACCATCAGGGTCGGCCCGTTGCCCAGGTTCTCGAACGCCTCCGCGATGACGTCCGGCACGGCCGCCGCGCCCGGCGGCACCTCGTCGAGCGAAGCGATCTGGCCGCGGCTGTGTTCGAGCTGCCGCAGGGCGGGCGTATCGGTCTTGCCCAGGATCAGGCCGAGGACGTCGACGCCCTTGCCGTGCAACTCGGCCCACAGCGCCTCGGCGAAGACCATGTCGAACGCCTTCGTCGCGCCGTAGGCGACCATGTTCGCCCCACCGGCCAGGCCGGCGCCGGAGCCGAACAACACGATCCCGCCCCGCCCGCGCTCCACCATGCCGGCGGCGAAGTGGTGGCACAGCTGCATCGGCACCACGCAGTTGCGCTGAACCATCGCCTCGGCAACTTCGATCGGATTGGCCAGGAACGGTTCGAAGTTCGGGTCGGCGCCCGCGCAGTACACCAGGATGCCGATCTCCAGGTCGGCGGTCGCCGCCGCGATCGCCGCCGCCGCGCCGGGTGCGGCCAGATCGATGGCGAGGGTGCGGGTGCCCGCCGAGGTGTCTTTCTCGATCGCGGCCGCGACTTCGTCGAGTACGGCTTGCCGACGGGCGAGGAGCACCACGTTGACGCCACGCTCGGCGAGCCCGCGGGCGAAGGCCGCGCCCACCCCATCCGAGGCGCCGGCCACCAGCGCCCACGGCCCGTACTTGGTTGCGAACGCCATCTACGGGCTCCCTACTGCGCTCACGCGCACGATGGTGAAGCGTCGCCGTGCGATGCGCCAACCGTCGGCGGTGCGGACGATGTCGTCGTCGTAATAGCCGATCCCGTTGGCGCCGGATTGGTTGTCGGCGAACATGATCAGGGCATCGACGTAGGTGCGCGCCGTCGCCTTATCGCCGTTTACCGTGATGACCTGGTTGGTCAACCGGTGCAGCGTATGGCCCGCCGGGGCATGCGTCTTGTCCATGAAGTCTGTGACGGCGTCGACGCCGCTCCACGCGCCGATCTCGCCGTAGTCGAGTTCGCAGTCCTCGGTGAACACCGTTCGAAACAGCGGCCAGTCACGCCGGTCGATCCCGGTCGCGTAGCGAACGAGCAGATCCGAAATTTGTTGCCGGTCGTCGTTTTCGCTCACGAGACGTCTCCATTCGGGTGGCCGGCCGTTTCACAGCACCACCCCCGCGCAAACGGGTTACTTTCTCGAATAATCGATATAGAATCTCGAATGTTCGCCTAACTCTAAATCGTGCGGCGAAGGAGTCAAGCCATTCGCGGATCGACGTCCGCCCCCACTGCCCGGGTACTCGACGTTGTCGAGCTGCTGGCCCGGTCCGGAAGCGCGCGGCTGCGGTTCTCGGACATCGCTCGGGAGCTCGATCTCACGCAGGCGACGGCGCACGCCATCCTGAAGACGCTGTGCGACCGGGGGTGGGCCAGCCGCGATCCGGTCGCCAAGACGTTCACCCTCGGCCCCGCGCTGGCCGTCGTCGCGGCGCGAACCGACACCGCCCGGCCGTTGGCGCACGCGGCCCGCGCCTCGGCGCTTCGCCTGTCCCGCGAGGTCGGCTACGCGTGTTCGGTGGTCGAGCGTTTCGGGGATTCGCTGGTGCTCACCGCGGTTGAGGGCGAGCCCGCGACCCAGCCCTCCGGGATCCCGGGCGATCGCATCCCGTACGCCCCGCCGTTCGGCGTCGCGCTCGCCGCCTGGGACGACGAGGAGGAACAACGCGCGTGGATCCGCCGCGGTGCGGGCACCAACCACGACCGCGCCCGGCGACTCGAGCAGGTGTTGCAACACACGCGCGAGCGGGGCTTCGACGTCGACTGGACGACGCCCGCGCTGGCCCAGGCCGCGCAGCTGGTCGGCACGCTGGACAGCGACGAGATGCCGACGCCGGTGCGCCACATCATGGACCAGTTGCTCGTCGAGTTCACCACCATCGGTTTCCTGTCCGACGACAACCCGGGCCGCCGCAAGCAACCCGTGGTGACCATCGCCGCGCCGGTTTTCGATGAACGACACGTTGCCCTGATGGTGGCCGTGCATCCGCTGTGTCCGTTGTCCGCGCGGCAGATTCGGGTGATCGGGAAACACCTGACCGACGAAACGACGGCCATCAGCGGGGTTGCCCCGCGACCGGGTACGGTCGATCGCGCCGTCTAGGCTCGGCGTCACGGCTGCCCGGGGAGGCGAAAAGTCATGGCGCACGACTATCTTGTGGATCGGCTGGCCGGGTTCGTCGTCGGGGCTCAGGACGCGGATCTGATCGGACGGCCGCGTGCGCTGATGAAGCGCAATGTGCTCGACAGCATCGCTTGCGCGGTCGGCTCCCTGAACGGGGAGCTGATCGGGACGATCCGCGAACACACCGACCAGTTCAGCGGCGCACCCACCGCCACCCTGGTGGGCGGGGGACGGGCATCGGTGGACCAGGCCGCCTTCTTCAACGCGGTGCTGGTGCGCTATCCCGATCTGCTCGACACCTATCTGACCGTCGGGGGGCTGTGCCACCCCGCCGACAACTTCGGCGCCGTGTTGGCCGTCGCCGAGCACGTCGGTGCCAGCGGAGCCGATTTCCTGCTGGCCTTGGCGGTCGCCTACGAGGTGCAGTGCCGGTTCAGCGCCCGGGTGCCCGTCATGGCGCGCGGCCTCAATCACGCGTTGCAGCTGGCGATGTCGGTCGCGGCGGGTTCGGCGAAGTTGCTGGGGCTGAACGCCGAGCAGACCGCCAATGCCATCGCGGCGGCCGCGGCCGACAACGTGTCGCTGGCTACGGTGCACGCCGAGCCGGTCTCGAACTGGAAGGGCATCTCGCCGGCCATCACCGGCATGCGCGCCGTCTACGCGACCATGTTGGCCGCCCGCGGCGTCACCGGGCCGAAGTCGTTGTTCGAAGGCCCGCACGGCCTGGTGCAGCTCTTCGATCAACCCATCGATCTCGCCACCGATGACCCGGGGCTCGACTGCGTCGAACAGACCTACCTGAAGCAGTACTGCGCGCTCATCCACGGCCAGGTCGTCATCGACACGATCTTGGCCCTGCGCGGCGAGAACGGCCTGCGCGGGGCGGACGTCGACCGGGTGACCCTCGAGGTTTTCCAGGGCGCCTATGACTTCGCCGGCGGGGGAGCGTACGGCGCCAAGGACGATCCGCGCACCAAGGAGCAGGCCGACTACAACCTCAAGTACCTCGGCGCGGTTGCCCTGCTCGACGGCGGGGTGGGGCCCGAACAGCTGGAAACCGAACGGGTGCTGCGGCCCGACGTGCGGGAGCTGGTGACGCGAGTCGACGTCAGACCCGCCGCCGACCTGACGGCCGACTACCCGAACCGCACGGCCGCCCGGGTGCATCTGCGGACGCGGGACGGACGCGAATTCGAGCGCGAGCAGGCCGATTTCGAGGGGTCCCCGACCCGGCCCATGACGTGGGAGCGCGTCGCCGAGAAGTTCGGCTGGCTGGCCGAACCATTCTGCGGGGAGGGGCTGCGGGCCGACATCATCGCCGCGGTCGACAACCTCGACGAGATCCCCGTCGCCGACCTCGCCGGCCTGCTGGGTGCGGCGAGCCCCACCGCCCAACGCCCGCGCGGCAAGCCCCGGTTCTGACGCCGGCCGTGCGCGCCCCCTTGCGTGGCCCGGTTGTGGCGGTCGATGATCGGCCATGCGCAAACGTCAGGGCATCAATCGGTGGGAGCTGGTCACCTGCGCGATCGCGGGGCACGCCACCTATGCGCCCGAGGAACAGGACCTCGCCGCCCGGTTGAGCGGCACCACCGGACTCGGCGAGGTGTGGCGCTGCCTGCGCTGCGGTGAATTCACCGTGGGCGAGCCGCACGGCCGGGGACGCGCCGAGGATGCGCCGATGATCATGCGCGGCAAGGCTTTACGCCAGGCCATCATCATCCGGACCCTCGCCGTGGAACGCCTGTTCCGGGCGGTGGTGATCGCGCTCGCCGCGTACGCGGTGTGGAAGTTCCGCGGCGCGCGGGGGGCCATTCAGGCGACCCTGGACCGAGACCTGCCGATCTTCCGCGCGGCCGGGTTCAAGGTCGACCAGATGACGATCGTGCACGAGCTGGAAAAGGCGCTGGCGGCAAAGCCATCCACGCTGGCCCTGCTCACCTTGATGCTGGCCGGGTACGCGCTGATCGAGGTCATCGAAGCCGTCGGTCTGTGGTTGCTGAAGCGCTGGGGCGAGTACTTCGCGGTGATCGCCACCTCGGTCTTCCTGCCTCTGGAAATCCACGACCTCGCCAAGGGCATCACGATGACCCGGGTGGTCACCTTCGCCATCAACGTGGCCGCCGTGGTCTACCTGCTGTTCTCGAAACGCCTGTTCGGCCTGCGTGGGGGCCGCGCGGCCTACGACGAGGAGCGCCGGGGCGAACAGCTTCTCGACGTCGAAAAGGCCGCGGCGAGCGCCTGACGAGGAAACAACGATGGGCACTTATGCGATCACCGGATCGGCTTCCGGGATGGGCCAGGAGACCGCGCGGCGGCTGAGGGCAGACGGGCACACCGTGATCGGTGTCGACATCAAAGACGCCGACATCGTCGCCGACCTGTCGACGCCGCACGGACGTCAAGGGGCCGCCGACGGCGTCCTGGCGGCCTCGGGCGGCAAACTCGACGGCGCCGTGCTGGCCGCCGGCCTGGGGCCCAGCCCCGGCCGGGACCGGATACGCCAGATCGCCCAGGTCAATTACTTCGGTGTCGTCGAGCCGCTGCTCGCCTGGCGGCCGGCACTGGTCGCGGCCGAACGCGCGAAAGTGGTGGTCGTGGCGAGCAACTCGTCGACGACCGTGCCCCTCGTCCCGCGCCGAGCGGTCAAGGCGTTGCTCGCACACGACGCCGACAAGGCCCTGCGGTCGGTGCGGCCGTACGGACCGGGCGCGCCGACGATGATCTACGCGGCGTCGAAAATCGCCGTCAGCAGGTGGGTGCGGCGACACGCGGTGCTGCCGGAGTGGGCGGGCTCGGGCGTCCGGCTGAACGCCCTGGCGCCCGGAGCCATCATGACGCCGTTGCTGCAGGAACAACTCGCGAATCCAAGGCAGGCCAAGGCCGTTCGGTCCTTCCCGGTGCCGGTCGGGGGCTTCGGCGAGGCGCGCCACATGGCCGACTGGATGTGTTTCATGCTCTCCGATTCCGCCGAATTCCTCTGCGGGAGCGTCGTGTTCGTCGATGGCGGGACCGACGCGTATTTCCGTGCCGACGATTGGCCGAAAGCCCTACCCGTGCGCGCGTTGCCGGGCTACCTGCGCCGCTTCAGGCGTTCGTGACACCCGTCGGGTGTGGGCCTCGCCACAATGCGGCTTTTCGTGGCGTTAACCCCGGCGCGGCGCATGCGTAAAGCGACCCCGGTGGAATTCAATGGATCGGCGCACAGGCCGAACAGACGAAGGATCGAAACCGTGGCGACACTGCCGTCTTGGATCAGCCAGCACCCGCCCCGTCTCGCCGTGGTGACGCCGCTGAAGGCGCGCGCCTGTCACGCGTTGCACGCGGTGCTGCGCAGCGAATCACCCCGCCCCGGCGTGACCCTCATGCGGCGGGGCGCCGAGCGCTGCTGACGCCGCCGCCTACCGCGGCGCATCGGCTGAACCCGTCGCGCGCTCGCGTTCCCGTCGACGCGCCCGCGAGGCGCGCAGATTGGCGGCGTTGCCGCACGTCTTGACGTCGTGCCACACCCCGCTGTTGTTCTTTGAGCGGTCGTAGAACGTCGACGCGCAGCGGTGGTTGTGGCACTGCTTTAGCCGCCGCCAGGTATCGGCGTGCTGGCTGAGCAGAATCTCGGCCCACAGCGCCGAGGCGAGCCAACGCCAGCCGGTGCCGGCGGGGTCCAGCCGCACCTCGCCGGCGTCGGATATCCGCAGGGATGCGGGAACCGGGCCGCCATCGCGTCCGCTCGCGGGCTCACCCGCGACCAGTGAGCCGATCCTGGACCGCAACGCGCGCAGCCTGACCAGGTCCGTCTCGCCCAGCACGGGCGGGGGCAGCTCCACGCCGCGCGCGGCCGACCAGGCGCGCACCGCGCCCGCCACCCAGTCGCGGGCGAGCGTGGGGTCGGCGAGCAGGTCCGGCCCGTATCCCGCGATGTCCCTCGTGTTGAGGAAGTCGTGCACCAGGGCCAGCCCGCCCGGCGCCGGGGCTATGCCGTAGCGCTGTGACGCAGACCATGAAATAGACATAACTAAAAGATACTTGTGTATGTCATCGCCGGCAACTACGGTGACAGAATCAAAGTAGCTATACATACGGTCAAGGAGTGCGGATCATGGTAAACATCAAGGGGTCGACGGTTGTGGTCACCGGCGGGCAGCGCGGGCTCGGCAAGGCCATCGTGGACGAGTTCTTGCGGCGCGGCGCGGCCAAGGTGTACGCGACGGCGCGGGCGCCGAAGCGCAGTGATGATCCCCGCGTGGTCAGCCTGGAGTTGGACGTGACCAGGCCGGAATCCGTTGCTGCCCTGGCTATCTCGGCGCCGGACGCCGAGATCGTGATCAACAACGCGGGCGTGCTCAGCGGGCGCAAGCTGCTCGACAGCGACATCGAGGACGTGCGCGCGGTGTTCGAGACCAACTACTTCGGTGCGCTTCGGGTCGCCAAGGCGTTCGCGCCGATCCTGGCCCGCAACGGTGGCGGCGCCCTGGTCGACATCGCCTCGATCCTGTCCTGGATGCCAGGCTCCGGCGCCTACGGTGACTCCAAGGCGGCTCTGTGGTCGACGACGAACTCGCTGCGCATCGAACTCGAGAAGCAGGGCACCCTGGTCGTCGCCGCGCACCTCAGCTTCACCGACACCGACATGGCCGCCGGCTTCGACGCGCCCAAGAACGACCCGCGTGAGGTCGCGCGCGCCATCGTGGACGGCATCGAACGCGACGAGGCCGAGGTGCTGGCCGACGACGACACCCGCTACGTCAAGGCCGCGCTGTCCGGACCGGTCGAGGCACTGCCCCGGATGCCCTGACCTGCCGGACGCATGAAGGTCTGCCCGAAGGCAGATCCCCGTCTTAAGACGGTGGGTCAATCAGGCCCTTGCGGATGGCCTCGCCCAAAAATGGGCTTGCTGCACTTCGGGCAGACCACCGGGTTACCCGGCACCCACCACGCTCGCACCGGTCCGGCGGCGCTTCGACGGCCGAAGGTCCTCAATCCTTCGGTCGAAGGTCACAATCCATCGGGGCGCCGCGACCGGTCGACGTGTTTGGATAGCGATATGTCCGACATGGAAGCCGAACGCATCGTGAGCGCCACCCGCGTGATCGCGGCCAACGCCGCCCGGATCTTCGAGCTGATCGCCGATCCCGCTCGCCAGCCCAGCTGGGACGGCAACGACAACCTCGCCTCGTCGGCCCCCGGACAACGCGTCCGTGGCGTAGGCGACGTGTTCAAGACGACGCTGACCAACGGCGCCGTGCGCGAGAACCACGTGGTGGAATTCGTCGAGGGCAGCAAAATCGCTTGGCGCCCCGCGGAACCCAGGAAGGAACCGCCCGGTCACCTCTGGCGTTGGGAGCTCAGCCCGGTGAACGCCGAACTCACCACGGTGACCCACACCTACGACTGGACGGCGCTGACCGATGCCACCCGCATGGAGCGCGCTCGCGCGACGACGCCGGACATGTTGCGCGAATCCATCGACCGGCTCGCGGTTGTCGCGCAAACCCCCGATGCGGGAGGGCAAGCCTGACATGGCCCTCCCCCCACCGGGCGACGACCGCGCGGCCATCATCACCGGCGCTTCGTCGGGCATCGGCGAACAGTTCGCTCAAATCCTCGCCCGGCGCGGCCACCACGTCGTGCTGGTCGCCCGCAGCGCCGACCGACTCGAGGCGCTCGCCGGGCGGCTGGGCGAGCGAGCGCACCCCCTACCGGCCGACCTGTCCGACCGAACGGAACGAGCCGCCCTGCCCGACCGCATCTCGGCCCTCGGGCTGGTGCCCGACATCCTGGTCAACAACGCCGGGTTCTCCACCCTGGGCGTCGTGGCGAAATCCGTTCCCGCACAAGAGGTCAACCTGGTCGAGGTCGACGTGGCGGCCGTCGTGGACCTGTGCAGCCGGTTCCTGCCGGGCATGGTGGACCGCCGTCGAGGCGCCGTGCTGAATGTGGCGTCGGTGGCCGGCTTCGGGCCGCTGCCCGGCCAAGCGGCGTACGGCGCCGCCAAGGCGTTCGTGCTGTCCTACACGCACAGCCTGCGCGGTGAACTGCGCGGCACCGGAGTCGGCGCGACGGCGCTGTGCCCGGGGCCGGTGGACACCGGGTTCGGGGAGGCGGCCGGCTTCTCCAAGGAGGAAGCCGAGGCCGCCCTGCCGCGGGTGATGTGGGTGCCCGCCGACCAGGTGGCGCAGGCCGGGATCGACGGGCTGGCGGCCGGCAAGGCGGTCGTCGTTCCTGGTCGGGTGAACCGCGTGGCGGCGGCCCTGTTCCGGGTCACGCCGCCCGAACTGCTGTTGCCGCTGCTGACGCGGGGTCATCCCGCGATGAAAAAGCAATGAGGCGAGCCTGATTCAGCCCTTCTTGCCGCGCACCCATTGAACCGTGCCGTAGTTGTTCACCCGCACGCTGACGAATCCGTGGTCTTCCAAGATGTCGCCGATCTCGTCGTCGTCGAAGACGTGCGCGCCGACGTTCGGCAGCTTCTGGAACAGCCGCGCGGCCGGGCCGACGGTGGGCACCATCACGGCCAGCCTGCCGCCCGGCCGCAGCACTCGCGCCATCTCGCCGAGCGCTATCGCGGGGTGCGGGATCAGTTGCAACACGGCGGTGGAGATGACCGCGTCGACCGTGTCGTCGCGCAGCGGAAGTCGTTGCGCGTCAGCCTTGATGAAGCCGACCTGGGGCCCCGCTTCGTTGCGGACGGCGCGCGCGAGCATGGGCTCGGAGATGTCGATGCCCAGGGCCAGCCCGTCGGGGCCGGCCGCGCGTGCCAGCGACGCGGTCACGTTGCCGGGCCCGGATCCGACGTCCAGCGCGATGCCGCCCGGCGGGATGTTCAGCCACTCGAGCGGGGTCTGCCAGGCGCTGATCAGCCGCCGCGACAGGGCCTGGGCGTTGTCGTAGAGCATCGACCCGATCGGTGACGCCCACGCCGCCTGGATCGGCCCGGTGTTCCTCGCGACGCCGTCGGCCTCGGCGGATTCGGCGCCCAACAGATCGAGGTAGCCCTTGCTCACGTCGGGATCCGCCGGTGGTTCGGCGAGCAGCTCCAGCGCTCGCCGCAGGGCGGGCGGCAGCGAGATGTGCACGTCGGTCATGCGTACTCCTTCGGCGAAAAGCCAAGCTGTAGGCCGGAATCGAGGCCCACCGGCAGCCTACGCCGAGCCGCGCTTGGTCACCGCCCTGACGATCGCGTGCTCGCGCACCAGGGAGTACAGCCGCCACTGGCCGGGCACGCCCTTGAGCGCGCTCTCGCCGCGATCGTCGAAGCGGTGTCGCGATCCGGTGACGATGTCGCGCAGCGTGGAGGACACCAGCACTTCGCTGGGGCCGGCGAGCGCGGCGACCCGCGCGCCGATGTGCACGGCCATGCCGGCGACGTCGTTGCCGCGCACCTCGACTTCGCCGGCGTGGATGCCCACCCGCACCTCGATGCCCAGCACTCGGACCGCGTCGACGATGGCGTCGGCGCACGCGATCGCGGCGCTCGGGCTGCTGAACGTCGCGACGAATCCGTCTCCGGCCGTGTTGACTTCGCGCCCGGCGAACCGCTGCAGCTCGTGGCGCACCAGGGTGTCGTGGTTGTCCAGCAGGTCGCGCCAGCGGTGGTCGCCGAGGATCGCGGCCCGCTCGGTGGAGCCGACGATGTCGGTGAACACGATCGTGGTGAGCAGGCGCTCGGCATCCGAACCGCCGCGCACGCCGGTGATGAACTCCTCGATCTCGTCGAGCATGGGCGCGGTGTCGCCGACCCAGTACAGGGTGTCCCCGCCGGGGCACTCGACGAGGCGCGCGCCGGGGATGTGCTCGGCGAGGTAGTGCGCGTGCTCGACCGGGCTGAAGTCGGGGTTGTCGCGATGCAGGATCAGGGTCGGCACGGCGATGCGGGGCAGCCGGTCGCGGACGTCGCCCTCCCTGACCTTGTTGATGAACGCGCGGGCCATGCTGGGTGACGCGGCCCGGTTGCCGGCCATGTCCCACCACGCGCGGAACGCGTCGTCGCCCGCCACGGACGGGGCGATGATGCCCAGCATGTCGAAGCCCTGCTCGACGGCGTCCGGCTCCATCCCGACGGTCGTGAATTGATCCGCGTCCGCGAGTTCCGCACCGATCGGGTAATCGGGGCCACGCAGCGTGCGGGCCGCGCCGTTGGCGATGACCAGGCTGGTCACCCGCTCGGGATGGTCGGCCGCCAGCACGATCCCGGCCAGCGAGGTGAAGCCCGGGGCGAAGATCGTCGCCCGCTCGCATCCCACCGCGTTCATCACCGCTATCGCGTCCTGCGCCCACGACTCCGGGCCCAGCATGTCGGACGGGACCCGCGACGACAGGCCGATGCCGCGCTGGTCGAACCGGATCACCCGGCAGAACGAGGCGAGCCGGCGATGAAAGCGGTACATCGACGGCTCGAGGTCGACGCAGTCGATCGGGATCAGCGGGCCCGGCAGCACGAGCAGGTCGATCGGACCATCGCCGAAGACCTGGTAGGCGATGTCGATCTCGCCGCAAGTGGCGTACCGGGTCCGCGGAGCCGCGGAACTCCCAGCCACGCATTCAAGGCTAGTGCAGGCCACCGACAGGCCGGAACCGGTCAGCGGCGGATGATCGGCACCAGATAGCGGGCGGCGTACTCCCGGACGGCCGCGGGATCCGCCGTGTCGAGCCGGTCGGTGGGGAAGACGATGATGCCGAGCGCGACGCGCAGCAGGATGTCGGCGATGTTGGCCAGGTCGCGGTCGGGAATGGCGGACCCGCACCGGCGCAGGGTGTGGGCGATGCCGTCGGCGAACTGGCCGATGGGGAAGGCCTGCGAGCGGGAGAACATGCCGAGCAACTCGGGCTCGCTCTCGGCGATCCGCGAGTACAGCGGCGAGTCGTGGACCAGGCGGACGCCGAGCGCGAACGCCTCGACGACGGCCTGCTGCGGGTCGCAGCCGGCGGTGGCCCGGTCCAGCGTGGTGAAGAACGCCTCGGCCTCGCGCCGCACGACGTGCCCGAACAGGACGTCCTTGGTGGGGAAGCGCCGGTACACGGTGCTGCGGCTGACGCCGGCGCGGGCGGCCACGTCTTCGATGTTGGCCCGGCGCACGCCGTAGGTCTCGAAGACGGTGCGGGCGGTGTCCAAGATCGCGCGCTCGAGCTCGGAGGCTTCGGCGAGGTTGCCGTCAAGGCTGTGGCTCCGCATGGCCTGACGACCCCCATGGCAATCTCGACACCGATTTGACACAAAGATACGCATTTGTTTCTCTGGTTCACAAGTTGGGTGCGGGGGCGAGGAGTCGGGATGACAGCGCAGCGGGACTTCGACACCGGCGTGCGGGAGGCGTTGCCGATGCCGGTCGACGACACCGACGACGTTGCGCGGCTGGGGCCCGAGTCGCTGATCTGGAAGTTCTACGGGGACAACCGCACCCAGTTCTTCGGATTCCAGCGCACCGCCGGTGTGGAGAACTGCATCGAACAGCTCGCCCAAGGCGTGCTCGACCACTCGGTGGTCTTCAGTGACACGCTGGGGCGGGCCAAGCGGACCGCGCCGCCGCTGATGAAGACCGTCTACTCCGACGAACCTCGCGAGTGGGGACGCAAGGTCCGCGACTTCCACACCACGATCAAGGGGACCATCGCCGACGGCTCGAGGTACCACGCGCTCAACCCCGAACTGTTCTACTGGGCGCACGCCAGCTTCGTCGACCAGGTCATCTACAACACCGACACGTTCATCCGCCGCCTCTCGGATGCGGAGAAGGAGCGAATCTTCAACGAGGGCAAGGTGTGGTACGGCCTCTACGGTGTCAGCGACCGCGCCCAACCGCAGACTTACGACGAGTTCCTCGCCTATTGGGACGAGATGCTCGAGCGGTTCGTCCCGCACAAGACCGTGTTGTACGGCACCGGTTACATCCGGAAGGGCATCCCCGGCCCGCGCTGGCTGCCGAAGCCGGTTTGGAAGGTGTTGTCCGCCCCGCTCAACGCCTACACCCGCCTGGTCTTGGTGGGGACCATGCCGCCGCAGATGCGCGAGGTCTGCCAGCTGGAGTGGAATGCGAAGAAGGAGAAGCGGTTCCAGCGGTTCGCCGCCGCCATGCGCGCGCTCAACCCACTGATCAACCGGCTGCCCGTCGGCGCGATCTACACGCCGTGGGCCGCCGAGGCGTGGCGACGGGCGGGCGTCGACCCGCGCCGACTGCACAACCGCGCCGCCTAACCGATGCGCAGCAGCCGTTCGGCGTTGCCGTGCGCGATCTTCTCCCGATCGGCGGCCGGCAGCGTCGTCCGCTCGAACCCGTCGACCGCCTCGCGGGACGACTCGTAGGGGTAGTCGACCGAGAACATCAACGCGTCGGCCCCCACTTCCAGCACCGCTCCCAGCATGACGGCCGGCGAGAAGACCCCGCTGTTGGTGAAGACGATGTTGGTGCCGAGGTAGGCCGACGGCGCGCGCGCCAGCGTGGTGGTCGTCGCGACCGTCGCATACCGGGAGTCCAGCCGGCTGCGCTGAAACGGCAGGAACTCGCCCATGTGGCCCAGGATCAGCGTCGCGCCGGGATGCCGATCGAAGACGCCGCCGAAGAGGATGCGCAACGCGTGCCCGCTCACCTCGGCCGCCCAACTCCAGGTCGCGCCGTACAGTTCCGGACGGCCATCGATGACCCGCCAGCGATCCGCGGGCGGCGCGCCCGGGTGTAGATAGAGCGGCACGCCAAGGGATTCCACCGCCGACCACAGTTCGTCGTAGGCGGGCGCGTCCAAATAGCGCCCGCCCGGCCCGCTGATGCAGTCGTTGACCAGCGCCCCGCAGAACCCGTCCTGGGTGACGGCGCGCTCCAGCTCGGCCGCCGCGGCGGCGGGGTCCTGCAGCGGTAGGGCCGCGAACCCGCGGAACCGATCGGGATGCTGGGCAACGACTTTCGCGAGGTAGTCGTTGGCGAACCGCGCGTCCGCGCGGGCCCGCTCGGCATCGAGGTCGACCTGCAGGCCCGGCGACGTCAGGGACATCACCTGGATGTCGATGCCCGCGTCGTCCATCTCCGGCAGGCGGTATTCGGTGAAGTCGGACAGCCGGCGCTCGTACTCCTCACCGATCCCGGGGCGCAGCAACCGCATCAACTGTTCATGGGCCGGCCGCAGCTCGGCCAGCTCGGGAATGAAGAAGGCCTCTTCCAGGGCGATGTACCGCATCGGTCCCCTTGCTCTCGCGGGTGGCACCACAGTCTATTTGCGCCGGCGCACCGGGTGCGAGTGGCCGTGCGCTGAACACGGGGTGCACACGGTTGAAACTCGCTGTGAAGTAAGCGAATAGGCGCACCGGTGCTTGGCGAGCCGGTGCGGATGGGCGAGGATCGGTGGCATGGCCGCTGTCGATTTCTCGCTGCTGGACGTGCCGCGATCCCGACCCGTCGAGGATCCCGAGGCCTACCTGCGCGCGGCGATCGCCTGGCACTTCGGTGAAGACACCGGTTCGGTGTTCTGGTTGCGGGCCGCGGCGACGCTGGACTTCGACCCGATCGCCGACGTGCGCGACTTCGCCGATCTGCGACTTTTTCCCAACCTGGTCAACGAATTGCGCGACGCGCCGGTGGAGGACCTCATCCCGCGCGGCTACGGCGACCCGCCGCCGGTGCCCCTGATCTTCGAATCCGGCGGCACCACCGGCGCCCCGAAACGGACTGCGCAGCTTCCGGATTGGGTTGAGCAGGTGGTGCGCTGGCAGACCGAGGACTTCGCCGCCGGCGGGTTCCAGCGCGGCCGCGGCTTCCTGTGCCTGATGCCGAGCGGGCCGCATGGGGTGGGCTATTTCTCGCGGTTGGTCGCCGAGCGGCTCGGCGCAGTCTTTCACGCGATCGACATCGATCCGCGCTGGGTCAAGAAGATCGCCACCCGTGGCGCGGCGTCCGAAGTCGCCGCCTACATCGACCATGTCGTCGAGCAGGCCGTGTTCGTGTTGCGGACGCAGAACGTCGCGAACCTGCACACCACCCCGCCGTTGCTCGAGGCCATGGCCCGCGACGACCGCGTGGTCGACCTGCTGAACGACAAGATCCGCTACCTGTTGCTCAGCGGCGCGCACGTGGACGCCGACACTCTCGACCTGTTGCGCGGCATCTTCCCGGTCACCACGATCACCATGGCCTTCGGCAGCACGATGGTGCTCTCCCAAGCGGTGACCCGAACGGCCGACGACGACGCGTTCGTCTTCGACCCGCGGACACCGTACGTGGTGTTCTGGGTGGTCGACCCCGACACGGGGGACCGGGTGCCCTACGGTCAGACCGGCCAGGTGGTGATGAACCACATCAGCAAGGGCATGTTCATCCCCAACAACCTCGAACGCGACCTGGCGGTCCGCATGCCCGGGCCGGCGGGGGACCTCAGCGACTCGGTCGCAGCGGTGCGGCCGGTGAGCACCTTCGAGGGCGAGCCCGTCATCGAAGGCGTGTACTGAGCATGGCGGGCGAACGGACCGGCGTCGCAGCCGATTTGGTGTCGATCGATGCGCTCGGCCCCGGCGGGGAGTACCGGACCCGCCGCCGCGAGGTCATCACCAGTACCGCCGGCGCCGCCGTCGCCGAGCTGAGCCTGGTGCCCCCGCTGTACGTCGCGCGGACCCTGGCCGCCCAGCGCAAGGCGCTGCCCCTCCCGGTCGCGCGGCGCGCGGCGGCACTGTCGCACGCCGCCGCCATCTTGGCGGACGGGGTGATCGCCGGCCTGGACTTCGAGGCGTATGTCGGCCTCGCCAGCCGGATTTCGGGGCTGCCCGTCGCGGTCGCCCGCGCCGGGGCGCGCGGGGTGGCCGACGCCGTCGGCGGTGCCTTCGACGCGGTCCGCCCGGCCCGGCCGGTGGGCGCCGCGCTCGATTGGCGCGAGGAGGACGTCCGCCGTGGCGGCGCGGTATGGGCGCGACGCGGGGAGGTGTTCGCGGTGCACGCCGCCGGAAACGGTCCCGGTGTGCACGGGCTGTGGCCGCAGGCGCTCGCCCTCGGCTACCGGGTGGCGGTGCGTCCGTCCCGCCGCGAACCGCTGACCGCGCACCGGCTGGTGCATGCGTTGCGGCGGGCGGGATTTCGGCCCGAGGACGCCGTGTACCTGCCGACCGACCATGCCGGCGCCGACGAGCTCATCCGGTCGGCCGACCTCGCGATGGTGTACGGGGGTCAGCCCGTCGTCGACAAGTACGCCGATGACCCGGCGGTGATCGTGAACGGGCCGGGACGCGCAAAGATTCTGATCACCGCCGACCGCGACTGGCGCGACCACATCGACGTCGTCGTCGACTCGATCGCCGGCCTCGGGGGCATGGCGTGTGTGAACACCACCGCCGTGCTGTACGAGGGCGATCCCGCGCCGCTGGCCGCGGCCATCGCCCGGCGGCTGGCGGCGATCGAGCCGCTTCCCGCCGGCGACGAGCGCGCGATCCTGCCCACCCAGCCCCTCGAACAAGCCCGGGCCCTGGCGGACTACCTGGCGGCCCGGGCCGAAGGATCGACGCCGCTCTTGGGCGCCGACCAGGTGGTCGCCGACCTCGGCGACGGCCACGCCGCGCTGCGACCGGCCGTGCACCTGTTGTCCGAACCGGCGGACGCGCTCAACGTCGAGCTGCCCTTCCCGTGCGTGTGGGTGGCGCCGTGGTCGCGGGGCGCCGGGCCGGAACCGTTGCGGCACTCACTGGTGGTCACCGCGATCACCGGCGACGACAGCCTGGTCGACGAGCTGCTCGCCGAGCCGACCATCGCCAACGTGTACGTCGGGCCCCACCCCACTTGGCACGCGGCGCCCGGAATCCCGCACGACGGGTTCCTGGCGGACGCCCTGATGCGCACCAAGGGGGTCATCGGGGACTAGCCGGGGCTCAGCTTCCGAAGCCGCCCCTACCGTTGGCGACCGAAGCGGCCCCGCTGGTGCCCGCGTCGAGGTGGCTGGACGCAAAGGCGACGCCCTTGTCGATCGTGGCGCCGTCGTCGGCGTAGGTGTTGTGCGCGGAGAAGTTCATCCCGTCGGAGCAGACGGGGTCTTCGGTGGCGCAGACCTTGATCGTCTTGTCCTGGAACGTCGGTCCGATCACGACGGGGGGCTCGCCGAGGAAGTTCATCGCGCGGACGTTGGGCATGCCGAACAACACGACCGAGGAGACGTGGCTCGCGATTGACGGGTCGAGGGGCTTGGGCACGGTGTTGGGGTCGATGCCGTCGGGGACGCTGGGCGAGGTGACGAAGCCCATCACGGCCGCGCCCTGGGAGTAGCCGCCGAGCACCATCTTGGTGTTGGGGCACTCGTGGGCCATCGAAACGACATGCGCGCCCGCATCTCTGACACCGTCGATGCCGGTGTCCCACTGGTCGCTGGCGGGGTAGTTGACGGGGTAGACGTCGAAGGACTTTGACCCGACCCGCGAGTGCAGGGCGTCGACGAAGGCCTGCCCGGTGGGGCCGACGCCGGGGGCTTCACCCGTGCCGCGGGCGAATACCACCTGAACGTCCGGACATTGGGCGGCGGCGCTGGGGATGACGGAACCGGCGAGGGCCGAGGCGCCGAGGGCGGACGCCGCGGCCACCGCCGGAGAAAGGAAACGAGCTATTTGACGTGCGATCATGCCGCAATTGTGCCCATCCGATCCCACGGCTAAACAGGAGAAAGCCTGGAAATTACTGGGAATTCACACAAGCCCGTCGAACTCGGGTGACGCGGGCCGAGAAGCGTTGCGCGCGACCCTCATCCGCGGCTTCGACGGCCGCCGCTGCGGCGCCCGGGCCGAGCGGGACGCAGAACGCCGGGGCGGGGTGTGCACCGGGACGGCGATGTGGTCTGCTAATTGTGACGAGTCGAGCGCACGGTGAAGCCATCCGCCGGTCCTCGACACGAGTGAATGCGGCGGCAGAGTTGAACGCAATAGTGCAGGCCCTCAACGCGGTCACGGACCACGTGGCCAATCCGGCGCGGGTATCGGATCCCGACAGGCTGCGCCGAGCGGTCAGCGGCAAGACCGCCCTGGTGACCGGCGCCTCCTACGGAATCGGCGAGGCGACCGCCCGCAGGCTGGCCCCCGCCGGGGCCACCGTGCTGGCGGTGGCCCGCTCCGAGGACCGGCTGGGCGACCTCGCGGCGTCGATCAACGCCGCCGGCGGCCGGGCCGTCGCCTACCCGACCGACCTCACCGACGAGGCGGCCATCAACGCGCTGACCAAGGAGATCACCGAGGAGCACGGCGCGCTCGACATCGTGGTGAGCAACGCCGGCAAGTCGTTGCGCCGGTCGCTGCATCACCAGTACGACCGGCCGCACGACTTTCAGCGCACCATCGACATCAACTACCTCGGTCCCATCTGGCTGCTGCTGGGACTGCTGCCGGCCATGCGCGAAAGCGGCGGCGGGCACATCGTGAACGTCTCCAGCGTCGGCGTGCGCGTCGTGCCGGGGCCGCAGTGGGGCGCTTACCAGGCGTCGAAGGGGGCGTTCGACCGGTGGCTGCGCAGCGTGGCGCCGGAACTGCACGCCGACGGCGTGGAGGTCACCTCCGTCTACTTCGCCCTCGTCCGCACCCGGATGATCGCGCCCACACCCCTGTTGGGCCGGCTGCCCGGCCTGTCGGCCGACCAGGCCGCCGACGCGATCGCCAAGGCGGTCATCGAGCGGCCCCGCAGCAACGAACCCTCGTGGATGTTGCCCGCCGAGCTGGCCTCGGTGCTGTTGGCCGGGCCGGCCGAACGCGCGGCCCGGCTGTGGTACCGCCGCTTCTTCTCGGATTCCGGGGCCGGCGAGGCCGGGCGATGAGCGGGGAAGGCCTGGCCGGCACCGCGGCCCGCGCACTGCTGCGGTCGCGGCTGCTGACCCCGCCGTCGCCGCTGGCCACCCTGCGGCTGATCGGTGAGGCGCGCCGGGGCGGCACCAACCCCTACACGCTGCTGGCCGTGACCGCGACGCGCTGGCCCGACCGCGCCGCGATCGTCGACGACGACGGCGTCTGGGACTATCGCGAGCTGCGCTCGGCCACCGATGCGCTCGCGCGCCGGTTGACCGGCGCCGGTGTGGGACCCGGCGACGCGGTGGGCGTGATGTGCCGCAACGGACGGGGGTTCATCGCCGGGGTCTTCGCGGTCGCCCTGGCGGGCGCCGACGTGGTTCTGGTCAACACCGACTTTCGCAGCGACGCACTGGCGTCCGCGATGAGCGCCCACCGGATCACCACGATGATCGCCGACGACGAATTCGGCGAACGCGCCCGCGCCGCGGACGAATCGGTGGTCCTGATCGACCCGGCGACGGTCACCGCCGAGGAGGGTGGCCCGCGGCCCGACGTGGCCGCGCCCGGCCGGATCGTCCTGCTCACGTCGGGCACCACCGGAACACCCAAGGGGGTGCCGCGCTCCCCGCAGCTGCGTTCCGCGGTCGGCGTGTGGGTGACCATCCTCGACCGCACCGGCCTGCGCACCGGGTCGCGAATCTCGGTGGCAATGCCCATGTTCCACGGGCTCGGGCTGGGCATGCTGATGCTCACCGTGGCCCTGGGCGGCACGGTGCTCACCCAGCGCCAGTTCGACGCCGAAGCCGCGCTCGCGCAGGCGTCGCTGCATCGCGCCGACGCGTTCACGGCGGTGCCGATCGTGCTCGCCCGCATCCTCGACCTGCCCGAGCGGGTGCGGGCCCGCAACCCGGTGCCCTATCTGCGGGTGGTGATGTCGAGCGGGGACCGGCTCGACCCCACCCTGGGGCAGCGGTTCATGGACGCCTATGGCGACATCCTCTACAACGGTTACGGTTCCACCGAGGTCGGCATCGGGGCGCTGGCCACCCCGGCGGAGCTCCGCGACGCGCCCGAGACCGTCGGGAGGCCGGTGGCCGGCTGCCCGGTGCGCATCCTCGACAAGAACGGCAGGCCGGTCGGCCCGCGCGTCACCGGGCGCATCTTCGTCGGCGGCGAGCTGGCGAGCGAGGGCTACACCGGCGGCGGCGCCAAGGACGTCGTCGACGGCATGACCAGCACCGGCGACATGGGCTACCTCGACGACGCGGGCCGGCTGTACATCGTCGGACGCGAGGACGACATGATCATCTCCGGCGGCGAGAACGTCTATCCCCGCGCGGTCGAGAACGCGCTGTCCCAGCACCCCGCCATCGCCGACAACGCGGTCATCGGCGTTCCCGACGAGAAGTTCGGTCATCGGCTGGTCGCCTTCGTGGTGCTGCAGCCGGGCAGCGGCACCGACCCGGCCGAATTGCGGGAGTACCTCAAGGGCAGGGTCTCCCGCTTCGAGCAGCCCCGGGACATCACCGTCGTCGACAGCATCCCGCGCAATCCCGCGGGCAAGGTCGTGCGCAGGGAGTTGTCGGGCTAGCCGCCCCGAAAGCCTCAGTCCCGCTTGGGTTCCAGGGCCGTGACCTGCTTGGCCAGCCAATTGGGCGCCAGCACCGAGATGACGGTGGCGCCCGCGGTGGCGCCGATGACGCCGCTCCAGGCGACGGGGCCCAGCGGCGTGCAGCCGAAGAACTGGCTGACGCCCGGGGTCTGCACGATCGCGACCAGCACCCCCGCGCTGCCGAGCGCCGTGCCCAGCACGAGCGGGCTGTGGCGCCGGGTCAGCAGGGTCTGCGCGAGCTGCGTGCTCACCAGCGCGGTGAGTCCCATCGTCGACGTGCGGCGCTGCGTGCCCGGCGTCCAGCGGCCGATGGCCCAGGCGGCGGTGGCGCCGGCGGCGGTGACGGCGCCCCGGGTGACGATCTGGCGCATCAGCGGCGCGTCGAGGGAGGGCGAGGGCCCGGAGAGCGTCGCCAGCTGGAAGGCGCGATGCAGCTCCTCGGCGTCGCGGTCCACCCCGTCCTCGGTCTCCTCCGGCTCGGGGTATTGCGGGGTGACGGCGACCGCGAGCGCGGGGAACATGTCGGTGAGCAGGTTGACCAGCAGCAGCTGGCGGGTGCCCACCGGCGCGCGGCCGGTGCCCAGCGCGGTGCCGATCAGGGTGAACAGCACTTCGCCCACGTTGCCGCCGACCAGGATGCTGACCGCGTCCCGGACGCCGCCCCACATCCCGCGGCCCTCGACCAGCGCGTCGAGCAGCACGCCGAGGTCGTCGTCGGTGAGCACGATGTCGGCCGCCCCGCGCGCGGCGGAGGAGCCGCGGCCGCTGACGCCGACGCCGACGTCGGCCATCCGGATGGCGGCGGCGTCGTTGGCCCCGTCGCCCACCATCGCGACCGCCTGCCCGGAGGCCTGCAGCGCCGCAACGATCTGCACCTTCTGCTCCGGGCTGACCCGCGCGAAGACCTGCACGTCGGCGGCGACCTTCGCGCGCTCCTCCTCCCCGAAGGCGGCGAGTTCCGCGCCGGTGATTTCGCGCGCGTCCGCGGGCAGCCCCAGTTGCCGGGCGATGGCGCGCGCGGTGATCGGGTGGTCGCCGGTGATCAGCACCACCCGCCGGCCGGCCTCCACCAGCGTCTCGATCAGCGGCCGCGCGGACGGGCGGGCGGTGTCGGCCAGCCCGACGAAGCCGATCAGCTCGAGCTCACGCGCGGCGGCATCGACGGCGTCGGCGTCGGTTTCCTCCTCGCCGGTGCCCAGCTCCCAGCGGCGCCGCGCGACCGCCAGCACCCGCAGGCCCTGCTCGGCGAGCCGCATCACCAACGCCTCCGCGTGGTCGGCGTCGGCGGCCGAATCGGCGAAGCGGCAGCGCGGCAGGACTTCTTCGGGGGCGCCCTTGACCATGAGCATCGGCCCGCCGTCGCCGGTCGTCGCGCCGATCGCGGCGGAGTAACCGCGGCTGGACTCGAACGGCACCTCCGCGACCACGGTCCAATTCGAGGCCCATTGGGCGTCAACGGAATTCGCGGCCGTGAGGATCGCCTCGTCGGTGGCGTGCGCGTGGCCGCCGCCGTTGTGGGGCTGGGTGCTGCTGCGCGCGGCGGCCCGCAACACGGCCGCGGAGGCCGGGTCGTTCACGTCGGGGAACTCCGCATCGGGGTCGGTTTCGTGTGGGACCCCGTGGACGACGCGCAGGCGGTTTTCGGTCAGCGTGCCGGTCTTGTCGAAGCACACCGTCTGGACCCGGCCCAGCGCTTCGACGGCCCGCGGCGTGCGCACCAGCACCCCGTGCCGTGACAACCGCTGGGCGGCCGCCAGCTGGGCCAGGGTGGCCACCAGGGGCAGGCCCTCGGGCACGGCGGCGACGGCGATGGCGACCCCGTCGGCGACCGCCTGGCGCAGCGATCCCTGATGCAGCAGGGCCAGGCCGGTCACCGCCGCGCCACCGGCCAGGGTCAGCGGCAGCACCTTGCTGGTCAACTCGCGCAGCCGGGCCTGCACCCCGGCCGCCGACTCGACATCGGCGATCGCCGAGATCGCGCGCTGCGCGGCGGTTCCCGCTCCGGTCGCGACGACGATCGCGCGGGCGTGCCCGGCGACGATGGTGCTGCCCTCGAACAGCATGCTGGCGCGGTCGGAGTCGGCGACCGCGACGGGTTCGACCTGCTTGTCCACCGGCAGCGACTCGCCGGTGAGGAACGACTCGTCCACTTCCAGGTCCTCGGCCACCAGCAGGCGGGCATCCGCCGGCACCACCTCGGGGGCGGCCAGGTCGATGATGTCGCCGGGGCGCAGCGATTTGGCGTTCACCGAGACGGTCCGTTCGACGGTGCGGGCCGCCTCCAGCCGGCGGTGGGCCGTGGCCACCGCGGGCAGAACCACCCGCCGCGCGTACTGGTCCTGCTCGGCGAACAACTCGGCGACCGCGGCCTCGGCGCGCAGCCGTTGCACGCCGCCGGCGACCGCGTTGGCGGTCATCACGCCGGCCACCAGCAGCGCGTCGATGCTGCTGCCGACGATCGCCGAGGCCGCCGCCCCGACCGCCAGGATGGGCGTCAGCGGATCGGCGAGCTCCGCCCGCGTCGCGGTCAGCAGCCGTCCCACCCGGCTCGCCGGCCCGCGCAGCGGAGCGACCACCGGGTTGTAGGACAGGTCGTCGAGGAGCTGCCGCCACGGCGCGGTGCCGGGCTCGACGGCCAACGGCCGGGTGCGGCTGGCCAGCCGGGAGTAGACGATCTCGGGGTCCAGGGCGTGCCAGGCGGTCAGCGGCTGCGGGGTCGGGTCGGGCAGCCGGAGCACGCGCGAGGCCGCGAAGGTGCCCTGCATCAACGCGGCCGCGGCGGCGGCGTTGACCGGGTTGAGCCAGCGCTGCACCGCGAACGGGCTCAGGGTGCGCGGGTCGCCGGTGACCAGCAACAGCCCCGCCAGGGTGCTGCCGCCCTTCGCCAGGCGCACCGCCGACTCGGTCGCCTCCCGGGCCACCGGCAGCGCCGACAGGATGCGCACCGCGGCGGCCAGGTCCGTCCCGGTGATGATGTCCGCGGTCCACGGCGTCGCCGCCTGCGGATCGTCCAGCGCGACCCCGACGTCGGCGACGGCCAACGCGGCCAGCGTGTCGGTGGACGCGAAGTCGCGGTGCAGCGCGGTGATCAGCAGCACCGGCCCGCGGTCGGTGCGCAGGTCGCGCACCAACTGCAGCAGCGGCGTGCCGGGTGGGTGGCTCACGGCGACGCTGGCGGACAGGTCCTCGGTGCCGGCGACGTGCCGCAACACCACTCGTGAGCTGGTCCGGTTCGCGATCTGCAGCAGCGGGACGGCGAACGGGTCGACCTCCCAGCCGACGTCGACGCTGCCCACCCGCTCGCCGTCGACCACCAGGTCGGCGTGCTCCAGGCCCTGCGCCGGCGTCGCGGACGACCCTTGCGCGCGGACCCACCGCAGGCGGGCGCCCGTGGCCGGCAGCTCGTCGGGGTCCGGCTCGGGGGCCTCCTCGCCGTGCAGCAACGCGTCGGCGACCTCGTAGACGCGGTCCTCGTCCCACCCGGGCACGTCCCCGCGCGCCTGCAGCACGGCCCGGTTGTCACCCCGCAGCGCGGCCCCGTCGACGACGATCACCTTGACCCGGTCCAGGCGCCGCAGGGCGCCCGGGTCGAGGATCAGCTGCCCGGCGTTGGCCAGCCCGCGGCCCAGCACGGCGGCGAACGCCTGCCGGCCCACGTGCGCCGCCCTGGGCACGCCCGCCAGCAACGCGCCGGCCGCGTCCTCGGTGCCGCCGCCGGCCAGCAGCGCACCCGCCGCGGCCACCAGCGAGGCGTTGGCGGCCTGGTCGGCGTACTCCTCCACCGGCCCGGCCATCGAACCCTTCGCGGTGTCGATCGCGGCGTCGATGGCCCCGCCCACCACGACGTGCGAGGCCTCTCCCGCGGCGGCGGCCGCCCAATTATGGCGCGGCGCTTGCGATTTGGGCCCGGCCGACGAGATGACCGGCACCACCGGGGCCTGCGGCCGCTTGGGCGAGGCCAGCTCCGGTTCCCGGTCGCGCCACCGCTGGCGGTGCGCCGTGGCCTCGGAGACCTGCAGGCTGCGCTGCGCCAAATCCAGCAGCGGCGTGCCGACGGCCTGCGTCAGCCCGTTGGCCAGGGCGGTCGACGCGCTGAGCGCGATATCGGTGCCGACGCGACCCAGCCGCGACTCCAGCACGGCAACCACCCGCGGCTGGTGGTTGAGCAGCGCCGCGGCGGCGCGGGCGCTGCGCGGCGCGACGGGAAGCCGGCCCAGCCAACCGGTCACGGCGGCGCCGATGGCCGCCGCGTCCATTGCGGCGGCGCTGAACGGGACGAGGATCGCCAGCGGATTTCCCGGGTCGGCGAACGGCGCGGTCCGGGTCGCCCCTTTGGGGGCGACCAACGTCAGGTCCGCCGCCACGCCGCACACCGTTTCGCGCACCCGATCCAGGGCGGCGTCGACGTCGGCTTCGTTGCCGAACTCGACCACCAACCGGCCGAGTGCGCCCTCGACGTGCGCCGAGGCCACGCCCGGAATCCGGCGGACCGGCTCTTCCACCGCCGGCGCGTGCTCGTGCCATCCCGGGAACGGGAGCAACGGATCCAGGTCCAGATGCACCCGCCGCCCGCTCTGCCACCGAACCGGCGGAGTGACCCTGGGTCCGGATCCATTGGCGGAACCGGTCAATCCGATCGCCCGGCCCGTCGTGTGCGCCATCGACTGGGCGACCGGGACCGCCAGTTCGGCGACCGGGCTGGCCAGCGACTGCAGGGCGTCCGCGGCGCCGGCGGCGGTGGACACCCCGGCCCGCACCAGCTGCGCGGCTCCGTCGGTCACGCCGGCGACCACGCTGGCAACGCCCGGAATCCTCACTCGGTCACCCTTCGATTACGACTACCGCGCCTAATGATCCTGGGGGGCTGGGGACCTGTCCACACTTGCGCCGGTGGACCGCGGGACGGCACCGATGACTACGGAGGGTCGGGCCTTCCTTGGGTGACCGGTGGTGCAGTCGCTTGCCCCTTCGGACAGGTTACCGGCTCGGCGGAAACCCAAACTTGCCGAACAGGCTTGGGTCGAGGAAGACGGTGATCGTGGCGATCCCGTCGGCGCCGGTGGTGAGGACGTGCAGGGAATGCGCCCGCAACTGCCCGTCCGCCCCGCGGCGGTACTCGGCAACCGCGGGTTGGGTGTTCGCGGCGGTCGGGATCATCGCGACGTCACCGGCCTTGGCGAACGCACGCGCGGCAAGGAACCGCAGCACGGGGTCGCGGCCGGCGAACCAGACAGGCAGCGGCGGCATTTCGAGTTTCACATCCGCCTGCAGCAGCGCGGTGAGGGCCGCCATGTCCGCGTTCTCGAACGCCGCGCAGTAGCGGTCGAGCAACGCGCGGCGCTCGGCGTCGTCGGGCTCGGACAGGGCCTCCTCTTCCGGGGACAGCTCGGCGAGGCGGGCCCGCGCCCGCTGCAGCGAGCTGTTGACCGCGGCCGGTGTGGTCTCGAGCAGCTCGGCGACCTCGCCGGCGCTGAATTGCACGACATCGCGCAGGATGAGCACCGCCCGCTGCCGGGCGGGGAGCTCTTGCAGGGCCGTCATCACCGCCAGTCGCAGGCTTTGCCGCGCGGTGACGTCGTCCTCCGGTGTGGGGAACGTCAGCGCGTCGGGGATGGGCTCCAGCCACTCGTGCGTGCCGGCCGCGTCGAGCGCGGCGTCCGGGTCGGTCGATCCGTCGCCCAGCCCGGCAGGCAGCACCCGGCGGGCACGGTTCTGCAGGGCCCGCAGGCAGGCGGTCGTCGCGATCCGGTACAGCCACGTCCGCAGCGCCGCGCGTTCCTCGAACGCCTCGTAACCGCGCCAGCCGTTGAGATAGGTCTCCTGGACCAGGTCCTCGGCGTCGTGCACCGACCCGAGCATGCGGTAACAGTGCGCGATCAGCTCGGCGCGGAAGGGCGCCGCCTGCGCGATGAAGTCCTCTCTCGCCGGCACGGCTTCTCCTCGCCTCGGCTGCATCCGAACGCTACTCAAGTACAGAGACAGCGGGCCGCGGGAATTCATCGGTCCGCCGGCGATGAATTCGCGCGCCGCGCCGCATCTCAATTAGTGAACGCCTTACCTACCGAGAGCGAGGACGTAATGAACGAGCCCCTGACGAACCTGTCCGGCGCCCCGGCGATCGTGACCGGGGCCAGCCGCGGATTCGGCCGCGCCATCGCCGGCGCACTGGCGGCGGCCGGTGCGGCGGTGGTCGGAGTGGCGCGCGGCCGGGCCGGCCTCGACGAGGTGCGCGACGAGTTGGGCGGCGGCTTCACCCCGGTGGTCGCCGACGCCGCGGATCCCGAGACGGCGCACCGGCTCATCGACGAATACCGGCCGCGGATCCTGGTCCTGAGCGCCGGGGCGGCCCCGCACATGGCACCGCTGCAGGAGCAGAGCTGGCACACCTTCAGTCAGAATTGGAATGTGGATGTGGCACAAGCGTTTCACTGGACCCGCTACGCGCTGCGCCGCCCGCTGGCGCCGGGCAGCTCGGTGATCGTCATGTCCAGCGGTGCCGCCCTGGCCGGGTCGCCGCTCAGTGGCGGCTACGCGGGCGCCAAGGCGGCGGTCCGGTTCATTACCGGCTACGCCGCCGCCGAATCGCAGCGGGCCGGGCTGGGGATCCGTTTCGTGTCGGTCCTGCCCCGATTGACGCCCGCCACCGAACTCGGCGCCAAGGCCGTCGCGGCATACGCCGATCGGCAGGGGGTCGATGTCGAGGCGTTCGTGCGGGCCGGTGGGCCCCCGCTCACCGCCGAGCAGGTGGGCCGATCGATCCTGACGATCCTTACCGCCGACTCCGGCCGCGAGGACGCGTACCTGCTCACCTCGGCCGGCCTGTCCGCGGTGGCCTGAGAACGCCGAATTGATAAGGAGGACAACGCCAATGAACACACCCCCCGTCGTCTCGGCCCAGGATTGGGCGGCGGCGCGCGCGCAGTTGCTGGTGCGGGAGAAGGAAGTGCTGCGCGCCCACGACGCCCTGGCGGCGGCGCGTCGGCGGATGCCCTGGCTGGCCGTCGAAAACCAGTACGCGTTCGACGGGCCCGAGGGCCGGGTGGGCCTGCGGGAGCTGTTCGCGGGCCGGCGTCAGCTCGTCGTATACCGGGCCTTCTTCGAGCCGGGCGTGGACGGCTGGCCCGTCCATGCCTGCCGCGGCTGCTCGATGATCGCCGACCACGTCGGGCACCTGGCCCACCTGAACGCTCGCGACACCACGCTGGTGTTCGTGTCGCGGGCGCCCCAGCGCGAGATCGCGCGGTTGAAGGCGCGGATGGGTTGGCGGATGCCGTGGTACTCGCTCACCGACGGATTCGACGCCGACTTCGACGTCGATCAATGGCACGGCACCAACGCGTTCATCCATGACGGCGAGCGCGTCTTCCGGACCTACTTCATCAACAACCGCGGCGACGAGGCGCTGGGCAACACCTGGAGCTACCTCGACATGACCGCCCTCGGACGCCAGGAGAACTGGGAGGACTCCCCTGACGGGTACCCGCAAACCGCGCCGTACGAGTGGTGGGAATGGCACGACGCCTACGGCGAGAGCGCGCCGGCACGGTGGTTCGGCGATCCGGATCCCGACGATCCCAACGATCCGCGCCCGGCCTGCGACGGCTGAATTTCGATTCCCGATAAACACGAATGCGCGGTAGCCGTCCAACGGCTACGCGCGCAATATTCAGCTGAGTTGTTTGGGCTATAAAATGCGGTGGTTCGCCCTGTTGACGTGGTATCCCGCCGGAAACGACTTCTCGATGACCTGCAGCTGGTGGTCCACCCTGGACTCGAGTTCGAGGACCACGCAGCTGTCGCCGACGGCCTTCGATTCGAGGACTATGTACCGTTGGCCGCAATCCATGATGGGATCACCTGAGTGCAATGTTTCGACGGGCACCAATTCCGGGGTTCCGTTTGATTCCACCCGTCACACGCTAGGTCAATTTCACGAGTGAGGGAATAGTTTGCCCGCGCCGCGGGCGATTCACTGCGCGCCGGGCTGTTTGAAGAACACGCTGACACGAGAGATCAGCCCGTCGTCGCCGCGCTCGAACAGCAGGCATTCCGGCCACCGCTTGGTGGCCCCGTCCATCTCGAACGCCTCGGTCAGCTCGACGTAGGACAGGTGGCTGTCCACGTGCGAAACCCGCTGCACGTCGAGCCGGTGGCCGTCGAGGTTGGTGAGGACCTTGCGCAGGTAGGCGACGTAGTGCCGCTTGCCCTCGACGACATCGCAGAACGGGCCCTCGCGGACCAACCCGTCGTCGGTGATCGTCGCGGCGAGGCCGTCCCAGTCGTGCGCTGCCAGACACTCCAGGTAGCGCTCGACGATCCCCGGCTCGGTCACGTCGCCTCCACGCACAACACAGTAGGCGAACGGGAGGGGGAGAGGACAGGTTCGTTCAAGCACCGCACCGGGCCCGCCGGTGCGGGCCAGAATAGGGCGATGAGCGCACCCATGGCTCCGGATTCGCCGCCCGCGGTTCCCAGTTGCTATCGGCATCCGGGCCGCCCGACGTACGTCCGCTGCAACCGTTGCGAGCGCTACATCTGCGGGGACTGCATGCGCAACGCTGCCGTGGGCCATCAATGCGTCGAGTGTGTCCGGGAGGGCGCCCGCACGGTCCGTCAGCCACGAACCCGGTTCGGCGGCCGGCAGCGCTCGGCCACACCGGTGCTCACCTACGCCCTGATCGCGATCAACGTGGTCGCGTTCGTGATTCAGATGGCCTCGGGGAATCTGGAAAAGCAGCTGACGCTCTGGCCGCCGGCGGTGGCCGGCGGGGAGTTCTACCGGCTGGCGACGGCGGCGTTCCTGCACTACGGGGCGGCGCATCTGCTGCTCAACATGTGGGCGCTCTACGTGGTGGGTCCGCCGCTCGAAATGTGGCTGGGCCGACTGCGATTCGGCGCGCTGTACGCGCTCAGCGGGCTGGGCGGTTCGGTGCTGGTCTACCTGCTCTCGCCGCTGGACACCGCGACGGCGGGCGCGTCGGGCGCGATCTTCGGGCTGTTCGGTGCCATGTTCGTGGTCGGCAAGCGGCTGTCCGTCGACGTCCGTGGGGTGGTCGCGGTCATCGCGATCAACCTGCTTTTCACCTTCCTTGCGCCGCTGATCAGCTCGCAGCGCATCAGCTGGCAGGCGCACGTGGGCGGGCTGGTCACGGGCGCGCTCGTGGCCGCGGCCTACGTCTACCCGCCGAAGGAGCGGCGCAACGTGATTCAAGCCGCCGTCACCGTCGTCGTGCTCGCGGTTTTCGCGGTGCTGATCTGGTGGCGCACG
>NZ_LZIZ01000068.1:0-8530 GCF_001666915.1 Mycobacterium sp. E3339
GGGCGTGCTGCGGTTCTTCAAATACATCGCCGCCCGCACCGACATCGCCCTGGGCATGTTCAACTCGCCGTCGTCCGGCTACGTGCTGACCGCGGCGGAAAGCGCGCGGATCTACGACGAGGTGCCCGCGGTGTGCGCCACCAAAGAGGGCGCCTTCCGGCCGGCGAGCAGTCGCTTGCTGCACGAGCTGGCGCCCGGTTTGGTGCTGTGGGAGTGCGACAAGACGGTATACCGCGCTGGGTGGCTACGCGACGGCATCGTCTGCCCGGCGCAATTGGGCACCGCGGGCTACCTGTTCGAGACGCCGCAGCGGCGATTGTTTTCCCAGTACTGGGATTTGGTGCAAAACGACAAGCTGCTGGAGGCGATGGACTTCGGCCGCGAGTCGGGGCTGGACCAGTTCGACCTCGACGTCGGATCGTGGTGGACGTGCTACCCCGGGCGGCCCGACTATTTCACCCATTGGGGCGGCGCGTTCAAGTACGCCGCCTCGCTGCTGGGTTTGCCGATCGGCGCCTATCCGCATTCCCGCCCGCCGCAAGCGGAGCTGCCGCCCGAAGCCAAGTCGCAGATCGAAAGAGCGTATCGCCGCCTCGGCCTCATCGGCGCGTAGCGGCTCAAAAGGGCTGCCCCACAACAAAAAACGAGTGGCCCGGCCACCGACGGTGACCGGGCCTCTCGAGAACCGTTTACTGCTCGGCCTTCTCCCGCGCCTCCGCGGCCTTGGCCTTGCCGCGGGCCTTCTCGGCCGCGGCTTCCTTCTTGGCCGCGCTGCGCTGGGCGTCGGCCTTGTCCTGCTGGGCCTGGCCCTCGTTGACCAGATCGTTGCGACCGATGATGGTGCCGACGATCTCCTTGGCCTTGCCGAACACAGCCTCGACGATGCCCTGGATCGCCTCGATCGGGCCGCTCTTGACGTCAACCATTGCGTTTCCCTCCCTGGTAGTGGGTATCTGTGTGGGCTTTCCCGATTCGCCGCTGATAGCAAACGTGGATGGGACGTGGCGCTCGCCACACCCGCGGATGCGAGCCGATCGGCAGGCGTCGGCGACCGCGGTAGCAGGTGCGGTTCAGTGACTCGAAATCCGCAGTTCGGCCGGGGTTCGCGGGGGCCGGCGGCGGTTGTGGAAAACGGTACCGATAGGTATACAGTATGCGTACAAAATATCGCGCAATCCGGTAGGCGATCGTGAGGAGGTAGCGGGGGAGATGTCCGGCAGCGACGGCGCTTCCGAGGGCGCAGTGCTCTACGAGGCCACCGGCAGCGGCGTCGCGATCGTGACCTTCAACCGGCCGGAGCGCCTCAACGCCTGGGGGCCGGACATCGCCGCCGGGTTCTACTCCGCCATCGACCGCGCCGAACGGGACCCGGCCATCCGGGCGATCGTGCTGACCGGCCGGGGCAAGGGTTTCTGCGCCGGCGCGTATCTGGGCGCGCCGAGTTCCGCTCCGACCTACGGGGACACGATGGAGAAGGCGAGTCAGACCAACCTCGCCGATCTGGTCGGGGAGCGGCCGCCGCATTTCGTGACGACGCTGCGCAAGCCCGTCATCGCGGCCATCAACGGCGCCTGCGTCGGCATCGGATTGACCCAGGCGCTGATGTGCGACGTCCGGTTCGCGGCCGCCGGCGCCAAGTTCGCCGCGGTCTTCGCCCGGCGCGGGCTGATCGCGGAGTTCGGCATCTCCTGGATCCTGCCGCGCCTCACCACCTGGGGTGTCGCCCTGGACCTGCTGCTCAGTGGCCGCACCTTCCTCGCCGAGGAGGCGGCCGCGCTCGGCCTCGTCAAGGAAGTGGTCGCGCCCGAGGACCTGATGAAGCGCGCGCTGGACTACGCGGAGGACATCGCCCGCAATTGCTCGCCGGCCTCGATGGAAGTGATCAAGCGGCAGGTGTACGGCGACGCCACCCGCGACGTCGTGGACGCCACGTCGCGCGCCGAGGTGCTGCTGCACGAGGCGATGCCACGGCCGGACGTCATCGAAGGCATCACCAGCTTCCTCGAGAAGCGACCCCCGCAATTCCCCTCGCTCAACTCGACCGACGCTTAGTGTTTCGCCGGTGGGGCCGGAAAGGATGATCATGTCCACCTTGGGTTATCAGGCGATCGACGTCGACAACCACTACTACGAGCCGCTGGACGCCTTCACCCGCCACCTGGACAAGAGGTTCAAGCGCCGCGGTGTGCAGATGGTCAACGACGGCAAGCGCACCTGGGCGGTGATCGGGGATCGGGTCAACCATTTCATCCCCAACCCCACCTTCGACCCGATCATCGTGCCGGGATGCCTGGACTTGTTGTTCCGCGGTGAGATTCCCGAGGGAGTCGACCCGGCCTCGCTGATGAAGGTCGAGCGGCTGGCCAGCCACCCCGAGTACCAACACCGCGATGCGCGGGTGGCCGTGATGGACACCCAGGACATCGAAACGGCGTTCATGCTGCCGACTTTCGCGTGCGGCGTCGAGGAGGCGCTCAAGGGGGACATCGAGGCGACGATGGCGTCGCTGCACGCGTTCAACCTGTGGCTCGACGAGGACTGGGGATTCGACCGGCCCGACCACCGCATCATCGCCGCGCCGATCGTCTCGCTCGCCGATCCGGCCAAGGCGCTCGAAGAGGTCGACTTCGTGTTGGCCCGGGGTGCCAAGCTGGTGCTGGTGCGGCCGGCCCCGGTGCCCGGTGTCGTGAAGCCGCGGTCGCTGGGCGATCGCAGTCACGACCCGGTGTGGGCGCGCCTGGCCGAGGCCGGGGTGCCGGTGGGCTTTCACCTCAGCGACAGCGGCTATCTGCACATCGCGGCGCAGTGGGGCGGCAAGGCGACCTTCGAGGGGTTCGGCGAGAAGGATCCCCTGGACCAGGTTCTCCTCGACGACCGCGCCATCCATGACACGATGGCCTCGATGATCGTGCACGGCGTGTTCACCCGCCACCCCGCACTGCGGGCGGTCAGCATCGAAAACGGTTCGTACTTCGTGCATCGGCTGATCAAGCGGCTGAAGAAGGTGGCCAACAACTACCCGCGGCATTTCCCCGAGGACCCGGTGGAGCAGCTGCGCAACAACGTGTGGATCGCGCCCTACTACGAGGACGATCTGACGGAGTTGGCCGACGTCATCGGCATCGACAAGATCCTGTTCGGTTCCGACTGGCCGCACGGCGAAGGCCTCGAGTCGCCGGTGTCGTTCGCCGAAGAGCTCAAGGGCTTCAGCGAGTCCGATATTCGAAAAGTGATGCGCGACAACGCCCTCGAACTGCTGGGCATTCCGGTCGCGTCGACCGTCTAGCCGCTTACGCGATGAGTGAATGGACGGTAGGCGCGGTTCTCGACGCCATCGCAGACGTCGTGCCCGACCGCCTGATGACCGTGTGCGGTGACCGCAAGAGCACGTTCGCCGAATCCGCGCGGCGCACCAACCGATTGGCGAACTATCTGGGCGGCAAGGGGTTCGGTGTTTACGCGGAGCGTGCCGGGCTGCAGCGGTGGGAGTGCGGCCAGGACCGCATTGCGCTGCTGATGTACAACGACCTCTACCCCGACATGCTGATCGGCTGCCTCAAGGCGCGCACGGTCCCGGTGAACGTCAACCATCACTACTCGCCGCGGGAAATCAGCGATCTGCTCGACTACGTCAGGCCCCGCGGCATCATCTATCACCGCTCGCTCGGCGCCCGGTTCGCCGACGTGTTGCCGCCGGCCGGCACCGAGTTGCTGATCTCCATCGACGACGGCAGCGCGGTTCCGCAGCTGCCGAAGGCGGTTTCGCTCGACGACGCCCTGGCGGCCGCCAGCCCCGAGCGCGAGGACCAGGGATCCCCGGACGACCTGATCATGATGTGCACCGGCGGAACGACCGGCCGCCCGAAGGGCGTGTTGTGGCGGCAGAGCGACATGTACGTGTCGTCGATGGTGGGCGCCGATCATGCCAGCGTCACCGAGATCCACGACAAGGTCGCCGGTGGCGGGCAGCCGTGGTTCGCGGTGTCTCCGCTCATGCACGCCGCCGGCATGTGGACCGCCTTCGCCGCGCTTTGCGCGGGCCTGCCCGTGGTGCTCTACGACGACCGCAACAAGCTGGACGTGCGTTCGGTTTGGGAAACCGCCGAGCGCGAGAAGGTGGGCATGATGACGATGGTGGGCGACGCGTACGCCGGGCCGCTGATCGCCGAGCTGCGCGCGCGTGACTACGACCTGTCTTCGTTGCAGGCGATCGGTACCGGGGGGGCCGCGACCAACGCGAAACACAAACGCGCACTGATGGAATGCCTGCCCCATATCACCATCATCGAGGGTTACGGCTCCTCCGAGAGCGGCAACATGGCGTTCGGCCACAGCCGCGAGGGGACCGCCAGCGAGACGTTCCAGCCCAGGGAGGGGGCCACCGTGGTGTCGGCCGACCGCACCCGCTTCCTGCGCCCCGGTGAGCGGGAGGTCGGTTGGGCCGCCCGGACCGGCCGCATTCCGCTCGGTTACTTCGGCGACGCCGAGGCCACCCAACGGACGTTCCCGGAAATCGAGGGCCAGCGGGTGGTGATTCCGGGCGACCGGGCATCGCTCGAATCCGACGGCACCATTCGCCTGTTCGGCCGCGACTCGCTGGTCGTGAACACCGGCGGGGAAAAGGTTTTCGTCGAAGAGGTCGAGGAAGTGCTGCGCGCGCAGCCGGGCGTCGTCGACGCCCTGGTCGTCGGGCGTCCGAGTGAGCGGTGGGGGCAGGAGGTGGTCGCCCTCGTCGCGGCGCACCCGGACGCGCCCCTGCACCCAGACGCCCTGCACGACGCGTGCACGGCGCAACTGGCGCATTTCAAGGCGCCCAAGGCCATCATCTTCGTCGAGCAGATCGAACGCCTCGGCAACGGCAAGCCCAACTACCGGTGGGCCAGAGAGCAAGCTACCCAACATGTTCCGGTGACCGCGCTGGTTCCGTCCGACCCTGAAGGAAGTCATGAACACCAAAGCGATTGACTGCCTGGTGAACGTCCACTTCGGGGAGGCCGAATCCCAGCCGACGTGGATGCTCAAGGTCAGGGACGACTATTTCAAGGGGCCCGAGTCGATGTTCGCACCGGTCGACCTGTCCGAATTGCTCGCCGAGATGGACGAACAGGGTGTGCGCAAGGCGATCCTGATGGACTCGCTCGCCAACCCGTCCACGACCGCGCGCAAGTTCGTCGAAGCCAAGCCCGACCGGTTCGCGCTGGCCATGGGTGGGGTGAACCTGCTGCGCCCGGTGCGGTCACTGCGCGAGCTGACCGCCGTCGCGGGCGAGCTGCCCGTCGCGTATGCCGTAGTGGGGCCTAGCTTTTGGGGTGACGGCCAGTACCCGCCCAGCGACGCGGTGTACTACCCGCTCTACGCCAAGTGCGCCGAGCTCGATCTCCCGCTGTGCATCAACACGGGCATCCCGGGACCGCCCATACCCGGCGAGGTCCAGCATCCCATGCACCTCGACCGGGTCTGCGTGCGCTTTCCCGAACTGCGGCTGTGCATGATCCACGGCGCCGACCCGTGGTGGGACGTCGCCATCCGGTTGCTGCTCAAGTACGCCAACCTTCGGCTCATGACGTCGGCGTGGTCGCCCAAGCGGCTGCCGGAGAGCCTGCTGCACTACATGCGCACGCGTGGTCCCAACAAGGTGATCTACGCGTCGGACTGGCCGGTGTTGCCCATGCGGCGGGTGATACCGGAAGCCCGTGCGCTGGATCTACCCGCCGAGGTGCTGGACAACTACCTTTACAACAACGCGCAGGACTTCTTCTTCGGGAAGGACGAGTAACGATGGACCGCTTCGAACTACGCAGACTGGACTACAGTCTGTCGCCCGACCATGTGGCCCTGCAGGATGCGTACAAACAGTTTTTCAAGACCCACTGTTCGATCGAAACCGTCCGCGCCGCAGAGCCGTCGGGTTTCGACAAGAACCTGTGGGAGAGGCTGTGCGGGATGGGCGCGACCACGATGGCGCTGCCCGAGTCGTGCGGCGGGGACGGCGCCACCCTGGTCGACCTCACCCTGGTGGCCGAGGAACTCGGCCGGTCGCTGGCGCCGGTGCCGTGGATCGACCACGTCTGCGCCGCACGGCTGCTGGGGCGTCTGGGCGCCGACATCGCCGGGGTGGCCGAGGGAGAGCAGCTGGCCGCGCTCGACCCGCGCATCAACGCGGGCCGCGGCCCGCGGCTGATTCCCTCCGGTTCGATCGCCGACCAGATCATCGTGCGCGATGGCGACGAGGTCGTGCGCCTGACTTTCGCCACCCGCCCGGCGAAGGTCGACAACATCGGCCGCCTGCCGATGGCCTGGGTGGACCCGGCCGCGGCGGATGGGCGTAAGACCCTCGCCGCGGGGCCCGACGCGACCGCAGCTTACCTACTGGCGCTGGACGAGTGGCGGCTGTTGACCGCGGCGGCGCTGGTCGGGCTGGTGGAGGAGACCATGACGATCGCGGCCGAGTTCGCCAAGACCCGATACACGCTGGGCGTGCCCATCGCCACCCTGCAGGCGATCTCGCATCCACTGGCGAACATGGCCATCACCGTCCAGGGCGGGCGGAACCTGGCCCGGCGCGCCGCCTGGTTCCTGGACAACGAACCCGGCGAGCGTCCCGAATTGGCGCCGTCCGCTTTCGTTTTCATGGCCGAAGAGGCCGCCAGGGCCGCCACGATGGCCGTCCACATCCAAGGCGGCCTCGGGGTCTCCTCGGAAGCCGCCGCGACGGCGTACCTCGTGCGAGCCCGGGGATGGCCACTGGCGGGCGGCGATCCGGGCACCGCGGCCCAGCGCATCGCCGAGATCGTGGCCGCCCGCGAGGCCCAGCCGGCCTAGGAAGGAGCGCACCATGGATTTCTCCCGCGTCGAGCTCTCCGACGAGGACAAGGCATTCCGCGACGAGGCGCGCAGCTTTCTGGCCACGCATATGACCGAAGAGGTAAGGCGCCGGGACCGGGAAACGGGCGACAATTTCGACGAGGGCCTGCACCTGAAGCTGGGCGCCGCAGGCTATTTGGCGGCCGAGTGGAAGCCCGAATCCGAGGGCGGTTTCAGCCGGGTGCGGCGCCGGGTCTGGGAGCTGGAGAAGCGGCGGGTGCACGTTCCCTGGGTGACGTGGGGAACCACCGCGATGGTGGCCCGTTCGGTGGACAAGTTCGGGTCGGCGCAGTTGCGCGACGAAGTGCTGCCGAAGGTCTTCAGCGGCGAGGTGAGGCTGTGCCTCGGCTACACCGAGCCCGAGGGCGGCTCCGATGTGGCCACCTGTAAGACGCGTGCGGTACGCGACGGGGACGAATGGATCATTAACGGGTCCAAGATGTTCACCACCGGCGCCCACAACTGCCAGTACGTTTTCCTGATCACCAACACCGCCCCCGACGCGCCGAAGCACAAGAGCCTGACCATGTTCCTGGTCCCGCTGGATTCGCCGGGCATCGAAATCCAGGGCATCCGCACGGTGGACGGCGACCGGACCAACATCGTCTACTACAGCGACGTCCGGGTGGCCGACGAGTACCGGCTGGGCGAGGTGAACGGCGGCTGGACGGTGCTCCGCGAACCGCTCAACGTCGAGCACGGTGCCGTCGCCGCCGCGCCGGACGGGCTGCAGGACACGTCAATCATGATGCACCAGGCCGGATTTCTGTCCCAGGCCGTGGACCGGGCCGCGGCGGCCGTGACACGACCCGACGGTGACGGGCACCGGCTCATCGACGACAGGTCCGTCGCGTATCGGCTGGGCCGCTGCGTCGCCCGACTGGAGACGGCGCTGGCCACCCCGAGCATCTTCGGCCGGGTCGCCATCGCGCAGACGATGCGTGACGTCTCACCGGAACTCATGGACATCCTCGGCACGGCCTCGACGCTGCCCTTCGGGACCGACGGGGCCGCCGATGACGGCAGCGCCGAATATGCCTACCGATTCGCCCCGCTCGTGGGCATCTATGGCGGCACGCTGGAGGTGTTCCGCAACATGATCGCCCAGTACATGCTCGGTCTGGGCAAGCCCGCGTACGCGCCGCCGGCCAAGAAGGCGGGTTGAATCGCGCGCCGAACGTGCATTCAGGGCGGGAAATCAGCCCACTTTTCGCCCTGAGTGCACGCTCGGCGCAAGCTCAGTCAGGCAATGGCTCCCGATTCCTTCAGTTCCTCGATGCGGTCCCAATCCATGCCCAGCTCCATCAGCACGATCTCGGTGTGCTCGGAGGCCTGCGGTGCCCGCGTGGTCACCAGCGGCTCGTGGTTGAACTGCACCGGGCCGCGCACGACGCGGAAAGGCTTTCCGCCGCTGGCGAGCTCGACCTCGCTGACCATGTCGTTGGCCAGCGCCTGCTCGTCTTCGACCAGGTCGAGCAGGCTCTGGAACGGCGCCCACTGGCCCTTCATCGTCTTCAGGTGTTGCCGCCAGTAGTCGAAGGGCTTGGCGGCGAAGGCCTTTGTGATCAGCTCGGCGGCCGCGCTGGCGTTCTGGATCAGGGGCAGCACGTCGGAGAAGCGGGGGTCGTCGGCCGCCTCGGGGATGCCGAGATGCTCGAACGTATCG
>NZ_LZIZ01000069.1:0-47478 GCF_001666915.1 Mycobacterium sp. E3339
CGGGCTCGGCCTCGATGCGCGCGACGGTCGCCTCGTCGACCAACCCCGCGACCGAGCCGGCCGACGACGGGATGCCGATGACCGTGCCGGTGGGCAGCGGGTGCAACTCCTGCCGGCTGTAGATCAGCGGCCGCGCGCCGGTGGATACCAGTTGGCGCCCCGAGAGGCCCAGCTCGGCCAGCAGCGCCGGCATCTCGGGCCGGCGCAGCACGAACGCCTCGGCACCCAGGTCCATCGTCTGCCCGCCCACCCGCTCGGTGCGCAGGATCCCACCCAGCCGGTCGCCGGGATCGAACAGCGTGATGGCCGCGTCGTCGCCCACCGCCGCGCGCAGCCGGTACGCCGCCGTCAGCCCCGAAATACCGCCCCCAACAATGCAATACGAGGCGGCGGTCATAGGGAGTGGACCAGCGACACCAGATCGGTCAGCACCCCGGGGTCGGTGTCGGGCAGCACGCCGTGGCCGAGGTTGAAGACGTGGCCGCGCGCCCCCGCGTCGACGGCGCGGCGCCCGTCGTCGACGACGGCCCGGGCGGCGCGTTCCACGGCCGGCCAGCCCGCCATCAGCACCACCGGGTCGAGGTTGCCCTGCAGCGCCGTGCCTGGCGCGACGCGCGTCGCCGCGTCGGCCAGGGAGGTCCGCCAATCCACCCCCACCACCGTCGCGCCGACCGCCGACATGGCCCCGAGCAGTTCGGCGGTGCCCACCCCGAAGTGCGTCATCGGCACGCCGTGCTCGGCCAGCGCCCCGAAAACGCGGGCGCTGTGCGGCTGCACGTAGGCGCGGTAGTCGGCGAGCGACAGGGCGCCCGCCCACGAGTCGAACACCTGAATGGCGTCCACCCCGGCGTCCAGCTGCGCCCGCAGGAAGCCGACGGTGATGTCGGTCAGCTTCTCCAGCAGCGCGTGCCAGCTGCCCGGGTCGGCGAGCATCATCGCCTTGGTGCGGGCGTGGTGACGGCTCGGGCCACCCTCGATCAGGTACGACGCCAGGGTGAACGGCGCACCCGCGAACCCGATCAGCGGGACGCCCCCGAGGGCGGCCACCAACAGCGTGACCGCGTCGGCCACCGGTTGAATGCGTTGCCGGTCAAGGGGTTTCATCGCGTCCACATCGGCGGCGGTGCGCACCGGCGACGCGATCACCGGCCCGACGCCCGCGACGATGTCCAGGTCGACGCCCGCGCCGAGCAGCGGCACCACGATGTCGGAGAACAGGATCGCCGCGTCGACGTCGTGCCGGCGCACCGGCTGCAGGGTGATCTCGCAGACCAACTCGGCGTCGAAACAGGCCGACAGCATGTCGGTCTGGGCCCGCAGCGCCCGGTATTCGGGCAGCGAACGACCCGCCTGCCGCATGAACCAGACCGGGAGCCGGCCGGGTTTGCGACCGGTGACGGCGGCCAGGTACGGCGACTCTGGAAGGTCGCGGCGAGTAGTCATTGCGTTCAATGCTGCCACGACGGCGGCCCCCTCCCCGCGCTGCGTACTATCACGACCGTGCCAGTCAGCCAGCCGCCCGTGAATTACGACGAGTTCCCCAGCCTGCGCTGCGAAGTGGACGACGACGGCATTCTGACCCTGGTTCTCGACTCCCCCGGCCTCAATTCCGTCGGGCCGCAGATGCACCGCGACCTCGCCGACATCTGGCCGGTGATCGGCCGCGACCCCGCGGTGCGCGTGGTGCTGGTCCGCGGCGAGGGGAAGGCCTTCTCCTCCGGCGGCAGCTTCGACCTGATCGACGAGACCATCGGCGACTACGAAAGCCGGATGCGCATCATGCGGGAGGCCCGCGATCTGGTGCTCAACATGGTCAACTTCGACAAGCCCGTCGTCTCGGCGATCCGCGGGCCGGCCGTCGGCGCGGGCCTGGTGGTGGCCCTGCTCGCCGACGTCTCGGTGGCCGGTCGGACCGCGAAGCTCATCGACGGGCACACCAAGCTGGGGGTGGCCGCCGGCGACCACGCCGCGATCTGCTGGCCCCTGCTGGTCGGCATGGCCAAGGCCAAGTACTACCTGCTCACCTGCGAGACGCTGCTGGGCGAGGAAGCCGAGCGCATCGGCCTGGTGTCCGTCTGCGTCGACGACGACGACGTGCTGTCCACCGCGACGCGAATCGCCGAGGACCTGGCGCGGGGGGCGCAGAACGCGATCCGCTGGACGAAGCGCAGCCTCAACTCCTGGTACCGCATGTTCGCGCCCACCTTCGAGACCTCGCTCGGCCTGGAATTCCTCAGCTTCAGCGGCCCCGACGTGCGGGAAGGGCTGGCCGCGCACCGGGAGAAGCGGCCCGCCCGATTTACCGGCGGAAACGCCTCCTGAGCAGCGGCGATACCGTCGGATGAGGTCTGGTAACGGGTTGGTAGCGGTCGGCGCGCCTGATTCCGCGTGTCGGCCGATGGGTCTACCGTCGGACCCTGTGACCCGTGCCGCGCCGACGAAGGACGGCCGGGATGAACAGGAGCGGCGTCAAGTGACCTCAGCTGAACCGGAACCATTCCGCGAGGCAGTCGCGGCCATGAACGCCGTCACCGTGCGGCCCGAGCTGGAGCTGGGCCCCATCCGCCCGCCGCAGCGCCTGGCCCCCTACAGCTACGCGCTTGGGGCCGAGGTGAAACATCCCGACCGCGAGATTGTCCCCGAGCGATCCGACGGCGACGCCTTCGGCCGCCTGATCCTGCTCTACGACCCCGAAGGCGCCGACGCGTGGGACGGCACCATCCGGCTGGTCGCCTACATCCAGGCCGACCTGGATCCCAGCGAGGCCGTCGACCCCCTGCTGCCGGAGGTGGCGTGGAGCTGGCTGGTGGAGGCCCTGGAGTCGCGGATGGAACAGGTCACCGCCCTGGGCGGCACCGTCACCGCCACCACGTCGGTGCGCTACGGCGACATCTCCGGCCCGCCGCGCGCCCACCAGTTGGAGTTGCGGGCGTCCTGGACGGCGACCACGCCGCAGGTGGGCGTCCACGTCGAGGCCTTCTGTGAGGTACTGGAACACGCGGCGGGCCTCCCGCCGACGGGCGTCACGGATCTGAGCTCTCGGTCACGCGCCTGACATGTGCGAACCGGAGGCCGACGGGCCCGGCAGCACCGCGCCCGACGGCGCCGAACCGGAGCCCACGCCGCTGCTGCACCCGACCGAAGGGATCCCCGACCTTTCGGTGACGGTCCGCCAGATCGAGGAGGCCGCGCAGCGCCTGGATCAAGGGCGCGGCCCGTTCGCGGTGGACGCCGAGCGGGCGTCGGGTTTCCGGTATTCCAACCGCGCGTATTTGATCCAGATCCGGCGGGCCGGTGCCGGCACCGTGCTCATCGACCCGGTCAGCCACGGCGCCGACCCGCTGGAGGCGCTGCGGCCCGTCGCCGAGGTGCTGGGCGAGGACGAGTGGATCCTGCATTCCGCCGATCAGGACCTGCCCTGCCTGGCGGAGGTAGGACTGCACCCGCCGGCCCTGTACGACACCGAGCTGGCCGGGCGGCTGGCCGGGTTCGAGCGGGTGAACCTGGCGACCATGGTGGAGCGGCTGCTGGGGGCCGGGCTGGCCAAGGGCCACGGCGCGGCCGATTGGTCCAAACGGCCCCTGCCCGAGGAATGGCTCAACTACGCGGCGCTGGACGTCGAACTGCTCATCGAACTGCGCGCCGCGATCGCCGACGTTCTGAACCAGCAGGGCAAAAGCGGTTGGGCCGCTGAGGAATTCGACTACCTACGCGCGGTCGGATCCCGCGATCCGAGCGCGGCGACGCGGCGGGACCGGTGGCGGCGCACGTCGGGAATCCACCGGGTGCGCGACCAGCGCGGCCTGGCCGCGGTCCGCGAACTGTGGCTGACGCGCGACCGCATCGCCCAGCGCCGCGACATCGCGCCGCGCCGCATCCTGCCGGACTCGGCCATCATCGAGGCCGCCATCGCCGACCCGAAGACGGTCGAGGAACTCACCGCGCTGCCGGTGTTCGGCGGGCGCAATCAACGGCGCAGCGCCGCCACGTGGCTGGGGGCGCTGGAAGCCGCCCGGCAGACCAAGAATCCGCCCGTGGACGCCGAACCGCCGAACGGGCCGCCGCCGCCGGCGCGGTGGAGCCGGCGCAAACCCGAGGCCGCCGCGCGGCTGGAGGCGGCGCGGGCCGCGCTGTCGGAGGTGTCGGAACGGGTCAACGTCCCCACCGAGAACCTGGTCTCGCCCGACCTGGTGCGGCGGCTGTGCTGGGACTGGGAGGCCGCGCCCGATCCCTTCGAGGCGGTCGAGACGTTCCTGCGCGCCGGGCAGGCCCGGCCGTGGCAGCGGGAATTGGTCGATCCCGTGCTGGCGCGCGCGCTGCAACCGCCGGTCGAGGACGACTAGTTCCGGAGTGTGCGCGCGTCGGGTGTGAATCGTGGGCATCGCGTGTGCGCGCAGGGCGGAAAAATCAGCTAAATCCCTCCCTGAGCGCACACTCAAAGCCCTGAATGCACTCCCGGTCGGGGCATTAGTCGGTGGTGACAACCCGGTTCGCACGGCTCCGCCGCGCTCCCGAGGCGTCTAGTCGAGGTGCTCGCGGATCTCCGCCTCGGTGACGGGGCTGCCCAGGGCGGCGACCCAGCCGGTGATGCGGCGGGCCACGTCCTGATCCGTCAGCCCCAGGTCGGCCAGCAGCTCACCCCGCGCGGCGTGCTCGTAGAACCGCTGCGGCAGGCCGACGTCGCGGCACGGAACATCGATGTCCGCGCCGCGCAGGGCCGACGACACCGCCGACCCGACGCCGCCGTTGACCCCGTTGTCCTCGCAGGTGACGACGAGCTTGTGCTGCCGGGCCAGTTCCAGCACCCCGTCGGACACCGGGAGCACCCAGCGCGGGTCGATCACCGTCACGCCGATCCCCTGGTTGTGCAGCCGCTTGGCCACCTCGAGCGCCATCGGGACGAACGCGCCGACGCCCACCAGCAGCACGTCATGGTTCAACCCGGCGGCCGGCACGGCGAGCACGTCGACGCCCGACCGGCGCTCGAGGGCCGGAATGTCTTCCCCCACATCGCCTTTGGGGAACCGCAGTGCCGTCGGGCCGTCGTTGACGTCGAGGGCCTCACCGAGTTCCTCACGCAGCCGGGTGGCATCCCTGGGCGCCGCCACCCGCATGCCGGGCACGATGCCCAGCATCGAGAGGTCCCACATGCCGTTGTGGCTGGCGCCGTCGTTGCCGGTGATCCCGGCCCGGTCCAGCACCATGGTGACGGGCAGCTTGTGCAGCGCGACGTCCATCATGATCTGGTCGAAGGCCCGGTTGAGGAACGTCGAGTAGATGGCCACCACCGGGTGCATGCCGCCCATCGCCAGGCCCGCGGCCGACGTCAGCGCGTGCTGCTCGGCGATGCCGACGTCGAACAGGCGATCGGGAAACTGTTGCCCGAACGCCGACAACCCCGTCGGGCCGGGCATCGCCGCGGTGATGGCGACGATGTCGCGGCGTTTCCTCGCGTAGCCGATGAGCGCTTCGGAGAACGTGGCGGTCCAGCCCGGGCCGGCGATCTTGGTGGCCTGCCCGGTGACCGGGTCGATCACGCCGCAGGAGTGCATCTGCTCGGCCTCGTCGTCCTCGGCCGGCGCGTAACCCATGCCCTTGCGGGTGACGACGTGCACGATCACCGGCCTGCCGAAGCCGCGCGCGTGGCGCAGTGCCATCTCCACCGCGCGTTCGTCGTGACCGTCGACCGGGCCGACGTACTTCAGGCCCAGGTCGGTGAACAGCAACTGCGGGGACAGCGAGTCCTTGATGCCGGCCTTGACGCTGTGCATGAAGCGATACGCCATCTGACCCACCAGCGGCAGCGAACGCACCGCGTCGCGGCCCCGCTCCAGGACCTGCTCGTAGGCCGGCTGCAGGCGCAGGGTGGCCAGGCGGTCGGCGACGCCGCCGATCGTCGGTGCATAGCTGCGCCCGTTGTCGTTGACGACGATGATCACCGGCCGGCGCGACGCGGCGATGTTGTTCAGCGCCTCCCAGCACATGCCGCCGGTGAGCGCGCCGTCGCCGACCACGGCGACGACGTGCCGGTTGCGGTGGCCGGTCAGCTCGAACGCCTTGGCAAGGCCGTCGGCGTAGGACAGCGCCGCGCTGGCGTGGCTGGACTCCACCCAGTCGTGTTCGCTCTCGGCGCGCGACGGATAGCCCGACAGGCCGCCCTTCTTGCGGAGGCTCTCGAAGTCCTGCGAGCGCCCGGTCAGCATCTTGTGCACGTAGGCCTGATGACCGGTGTCGAAGACGATCGGGTCGTGCGGCGAGTCGAAGACGCGGTGCAGCGCCAGCGTCAGTTCGACCACGCCGAGGTTGGGCCCCAGGTGTCCCCCGGTGGCAGCGACCTTGTGGATCAGGAACTGGCGAATCTCGGCGGCAAGTTCGCGCAGCTGCTGTTGGGACAGGTACTGCAGATCAGCGGGCCCGCGGATCTGTTCCAGCATCCCGACAGTCTACGCAGCCACCGGGGGGTGGCGCCGGTGCGGAGTTTGCGATTTCACTCGCCCTCGCCGCAGCCGCGCCTTTGGTAACCTCAGTCTCGCGGTGAGCCGGGAAGCCTGGTCGGCACGTTGTCCCGCCGACCCAGGAGTACGCCGTGACCGCCGCTCTCGCCGCACACCCCCCGCGGACGTATCGTCGCTTCATGCGCGCCGAGCAGATCGCCGAGGATTTTCCGTTCGTGAGCGTTGATACCGACGCGCTCGATGCGGCTCGCCTCCTCGCCGAGCACCGGCTGCCGGGTTTGCTCGTCACCGACCCTTTGGGCAGTCCCTACGCGGTGCTGCCCGCCTCCCAGGTCGTCAGATTCATCGTGCCGCGCTACGTGCAGGACGATCCGTCTCTGGCCGGTGTGCTGAACGAGTCGATGGCTGACCGCTGCGCGGAGAAGCTGAGCGGCAAGAAGGTGCGCGACGTGTTGCCGGACCACCTGCTCGACGTACCTCCGGCCGACGCCGACGACACGATCATCGAGGTGGCGGCCCTGATGGCGCGGGAGAGAAGCCCTCTGGTCGCGGTGGTCAAAGACGGCAAGCTGATCGGGGCCGTCACGGCATCGCGCGTCCTCGCGGCGGCGCTGAACCGTTGATATCCAGGAAGTCGGCGATCACGGGCCTGCGGGCACACACGCGATGAGCGCGATCGCGATCGTCGTGTTCGTGGTCGCCTACGCGTTCATCGCCACCGATCGCTTCAACAAGACGCTGATTGCGCTTACGGGGGCGGCAATCGTGGTGATGCTGCCGATCATCACGTCCGACGACGTCTTCTACTCCCGCGACACCGGAATCGACTGGGACGTCATCTTTTTGCTCCTGGGCATGATGATCATCGTCAGCGTCCTGCGCCAAACCGGCGTGTTCGAATACGTCGCGATCTGGGCCGCCAAACGGGCCCAGGGCTCGCCACTGCGCATCATGATCCTGTTGGTCGTGGTAACGGCCGTCGCCTCGGCCTTGCTCGACAACGTCACAACGGTGCTGCTCGTCGCCCCGGTGACGCTGCTGGTATGCGACCGGTTGGCGATCAACCCCGCGCCGTATCTGATGGCCGAAGCGATGGCGTCGAATATCGGCGGCACCGCGACGTTGGTCGGCGATCCGCCCAACATCATCATCGCCAGCAAGGGCGGGCTGACGTTCAACGACTTCCTGATCCACTTGGCGCCGATCGTGATCATCGTGATGGCGGTCCTCGTCGTCATGCTGCGGCGGCTGTTCCCCGGTGCGTTCACCGTTGATCCCGAGCGGGTCGCCGACGTGATGTCGCTGGAAGAGAAGGAAGCCATCCGCGACCGCGGGCTGCTGATCAAGAGCGGTGCCGTCCTGGTGGCCGTCTTCGCGGGTTTCATCGCCCACGCGCCTCTGCACATGGACCCCTCCATGGTGGCGATGCTGGGCGCAGGCCTCCTGATCGTGGTCTCGCGGCTCGAGCAGAGCGACTACTTCTCCAGCGTCGAGTGGGACACGCTGTTGTTCTTCGCGGGCCTGTTCATCATGGTCGGCGCTCTGGTCAAGACCGGCGTCGTCAAACAACTGGCGCACGTTGCCGTCACCGCGACCGGCGGCAACACATTATTGGCGACCATGGTGATTTTGGGCGCATCCCTGTTGATCAGCGGGGTCGTCAACAACGTCCCCTATGCCGCGACGATGGCACCGATTGTCGCGGATCTGGCTCCGGCCCTTGGGGATCACGTCAACCCGGGTGTGTTGTGGTGGGCGCTTGCGCTCGGCACCGACTTCGGCGGCAACCTGACCGCCGTCGGCGCCAGCGCCAACGTCGTCATTCTCGGCATCGCCAAGCGCGCCGACAATCCAATCTCGTTCTGGGAGTTCACCCGCAAGGGCGCAATCGTCACGGTGATGTCCGTGGTGTTGTCCGCCGTCTACCTCTGGTTGCGTTACTTCGTGCTGGGCTGACGTTATCTGGCCTCATGCCTGAAGATTCGGAGAGCACTCGATGAGCCTGTTAGCCGTCACGGTGTTCGTCGCCGCTTACGTGCTGATCGCCAGCGACCGAGTCAACAAGACGTTGGCCGCGCTGGCCGGTGCGGCGATCGTGGCGAGTTTGCCGGTGATCAGCTCGGATGACCTGTTCTACTCACACAAGACCGGAATCGACTGGGACGTCATCTTTTTGCTGCTGGGCATGATGATCATCGTCAGCGTGCTGCGGCAGACTGGAGTGTTCGAATTCGTGGCCATCTGGGCGGCCAAACGGGCCCGTGGTTCACCGTTGCGCATCATGATCCTGTTGGTCCTGGTGATGGGGATCGGTTCGGCGTTACTGGACAATGTCACCACCGTGCTGCTCGTCGCGCCGGTGACCCTGTTGGTATGTGATCGGCTGGAGATCAACGCGGCGCCGTTTCTCATGGCCGAGGTCTTCTCCGCCAACATCGGCGGCGCGGCGACCTTGGTCGGCGACCCGCCAAACATCATCATCGCCAGCCGGGCGGGATTGACCTTCAACGATTTCCTTCTGCACATGGCGCCGGCCGTCGTCCTTGTGATGGTCGTCTTTGTCGCGCTGCTGCCGTTGCTGTTCCGGGGTTCGTTTTCGGTCGATCCGGATCGGGTCGCCGACGTCATGTCGCTCGACGAGCACGAGGCCATCCGCGATCGCCGGCTGCTCATCAAGTCCGGCCTTGTCCTGCTACTGGTTTTCGTCGGCTTCATCGCCCATCCGGTGCTGCACATGCAGCCCTCGATTGTGGCGATGCTGGGCGCCGGCACGCTGGTCGTGATCTCCCGGCTGGAACCGTCCGACTATTTGTCGAGCGTCGAGTGGCATACCCTGCTGTTCTTCGCCGGGCTGTTCATCATGGTCGGGGCGCTGGTGAAGACGGGTGTCGTTGACCAACTCGCACGGGCGGCAAGCTCGCTGAGCGGCGGCAACGAGGTGTTCACCGCGTTTCTGATACTCGGCATCTCGGCGCCAGTGTCGGGTGTCATCGACAACATCCCCTACGTCGCGACGATGACACCGATCGTCACCGAACTCGTCGCGGCCATTCCGGATCGCGCCAACCCGGACACACTGTGGTGGGCCCTGGCGTTAGGCGCCGATTTCGGCGGTAACCTCACCGCCGTCGGAGCCAGCGCCAACGTGGTCATGCTGGGAATATCGCGACGGGCGGGCCACCCCATCAGCTTCTGGGAATTTACGCGCAAAGGTCTTGTGGTGACCACTATTTCGCTCGCGGTCGCGGCGCTCTACATGTGGTTGCGCTACTTCTTGTTCAGCTAGGCGCGGGTCAGCAGCGCGACGCATTCGGTGTGATGGGTGAGCGGGAATGCGTCGAACACCTTGATCTCCTCGACGGCGTAGCCGCGGCCGAGGTAGAGCCCGATGTCGCGCGCGAATGATGCCGCCTCGCAACCGATGTGGACCACGCGTGGGACGCCCGCGGCGGCCAGGAGGTCGATGATTTCGCGCCCGGCGCCCGCCCGCGGCGGGTCCAGCACCGCGACGTCCGCGTTCGATCTTTGCGCGCCCAGCGCCCGCCGCACCGAGTCGGTGACGACCTGCACTTGGGGCAGGTCGTCCAGCGCGGCCCGGGCGGCCCGCGTGGCGGCGCGCGAGGTGTCGACGCTCAGCACCCGTCCCGACTCCCCGACCGCCGCCCCGAGCGCCGCGGCGAAAACGCCCGCGCCGCCGTAGAGGTCCCAAGCGGTCATGCCCGGGGCGGGCTGCGCCCAGTCGGCAACCAGGCGGCTGTACACCGTGGCCGCGCCACGGTGCGCCTGCCAGAAGGCGGTGACCGGGATCTGCCAGCTGCGGGCGCCCACTCGCTGCACCGCCTCGTAGCCGCCCTCCACGACCTTGGTCGCGGTCCGTCTGCCCTGCCGCAGCGTGCGCACCACGTGCCGCGCACCGTCGTCGTCCACGACCACGTGCAGCTGCGCGGTTGGGGGCCAATCGGGTTCGGCGAGTCCGTCGAGCATGCCGGCCGGCAGCTGCGCGCAGCGCAGGTCGGTGACCAGCTCGTCGCTGTGATACCGGTGAAAGCCGGGGCGCCGGCCCGCGCCCACCTCGAGCCGGACGCGGGTGCGCCACCCCGTCGGCCCGGAACCCGGCAGCGGTTCGGCCTCGCCGTCCCACCGGTGCCCGCCCAACCGCTCGAGCTGATTGGCCACCACCTGCGCCTTGAGCGCGCGGGCCGCCCGCGGAGTGGCGAACGCCAGGTCGCAACACCCGGCGCCGTCCACGCCCGCGATCGGGCACAGCGATTCGACGCGATCCTCGGATGGGTCCAGCACCTCGAGAACCTCTGCATGCCAATAGGATCCGCGATCGGCGGTGACCCGCACCCGCACCCGCTCACCCGGCAACGCGTAGCGGACGAACACCACCCGCCCTTCGTGATGCGCCACGCAGCTGCCACCGTTGGCCGGCGCGCCGGCGACCAACGTCAGCTCCCCATCCGGGGGCAGCACCGCGTGGGGCGCCCCGGGTGCTTCACGGGTCAATCGAAGATTCCCCGTCGAGTGTCACCCGGGGCCGCGTGCGGTTGCAGCGTCTTGAGCCGCTCCGACGAATTCAGTTGCCACGGAACCGAAGTCACCATCACGTTGGGCATGAACAGGAGCCGGCCCTTGAGCCGAAGCGCGCTCTGGTTGTGCAGCACCTGCTCCCACCAATGGCCCACCACGTACTCGGGAATGAACACGGTGACCACCGTTCGCGGCGACTCCTTACTGACGCGTTTGACGTAATCCAGTATTGGCCGGGTGATTTCGCGGTATGGCGAGGCGATGACCTTCAGCGGCACGCTGATGTCGCTCTCCTCCCACTGGTGCACCAACTCGCGGGTCTCGGCCTCGTCGACGCTGACGGTGAGCGCCTCGAGCACGTCGGGGCGGGTGGCGCGGGCGTAGGCCAGTGCGCGCAACGTCGGCAGATGCAGCTTGGACACCAGCACCAGCGCGTGATTTCGGCTGGGCAGCACCACGTCGTGCTCGGCGGCGGCCTGCTCTTCCAGTTCCCGGCTGACGGTGCCGTAATGCCGGTGGATCATCTTCATGATCCCGAACAGCAAGCTCATCGCGAACAACGCGATCCACGCGCCGGCGACGAACTTGGTGACCAGGACGACCAGCAGTACCGCGCCGGTGGCCATCAATCCGATCGTGTTGACCACCCGGGACCGCATCATCTGGCGCCGAGCCCGCGGGTCGGTCTCGGTGCGCAGCAGCCGGGTCCAGTGCCGGACCATACCGATCTGGCTCAGCGTGAACGAAATAAACACGCCGACGATGTACAGCTGGATCAGCGCGCTGAGCTCGGCACGGAACGCGATGATCGCCAGCAGGGCGGCCCCGGACAGAAACAGGATTCCATTGGAGAACGCCAACCGGTCCCCGCGCGTGTGCAGCTGGCGCGGCAGATAGCTGTGCTGCGCCAGGATCGAGCCGAGCACCGGGAATCCGTTGAAGGCGGTGTTGGCCGCCAGCACCAGGATGAGCGCGGTCACGGCTGCGATCAGTAGGAAGCCGATGTGAAAGCTCCCGAACACCACCTGTGCGAGCTGCGCGACGAGCGTCTTCTGGTAGTAGTGCGGCGGGGTGCCCGACAGTTGCCTTGCCGGGTCGTCGACGACTTGGACGCCAGTCTTCTTGGCCAGCAGGATCATGCCCATGAACAAGCTCACCGCGATCACGCCGAGCATCAGCAGTGTGGTGGCGGCATTGCGCGACTTGGGTTTCTGGAACGCCGGGACTCCGTTGCTGATCGCCTCCACACCGGTGAGCGCCGCGCAGCCCGAGGAGAACGACCGCGCCACCAGGAACGCCAGGGCGAAACCGACGATCTGGCCGTGCTCGGCATGCATCTGGAAACCCGCGGATTCGGCCCGCAGCGGATCACCAAGTACGAAGGCCCGGATCAATCCCCAGCCGATCATGACGGTCAAACCGATGATGAACGCGTACGTCGGGATGGCGAACGCCAGCCCGGACTCGCGGACGCCGCGCAAGTTCATCGCCATCACCAGCAGGATGGCCGCCACGCAGAACCACACCTTGTGCTCGGCCACGATGGGGATGGCCGAGCCGATGTTGGACATCGCCGACGCCGTCGAAACGGCAACGGTGAGAATGTAATCCACCAATAGGGCACTGGCGACCACGAGGCCGGCGGTGTCGCCGAGGTTGGTGGTGACCACCTCGTAGTCCCCGCCACCCGAGGGGTAGGCGTGCACGTTCTGCCGGTAGCTGGCGACCACGACCAACATGACCGCGGCCACCGCAAGACCGATCCACGGCGCCAGCGCGTACGCGGACAGGCCGGCAACCGAGAGCATCAGGAAGATCTCCTCGGGCGCGTAGGCCACGGAGGACAACGCGTCGGAGGCGAACACCGGCAGGGCGATCCGCTTGGGCAGCAGGGTGTGGCTCAGCCGGTCGCTGCGGAACGGCCGGCCGATCAGCAACCGACGCGCTGCGGTGGAAAGTTTGGACACGAGAGCCAAGACTAAGCCCACCGGGGTGTGGCGGTAGCTTCGTAGGTGAGAATGTTTGCCGACCCGAAATCGGCTGGCCGACGTGGGTTGCCGATGGGGGCCGCAGGACGCAGCCGAGAGGATCGGAAATTGCGAGTAGTGGTGATGGGCTGCGGCCGCGTCGGTTCCTCGGTGGCCGACGGGCTGTCGCGGATCGGCCACGACGTCGCGGTCATCGACCGCGACAGCACGGCCTTCAACCGGCTCAGCCCGGAATACGGCGGGGAACGGGTGCTCGGCCAGGGGTTCGACCGCGACGTGTTGCTGCGGGCCGGCATCGAGGAGGCGGACGCGTTCGCCGCCGTGTCCTCCGGGGACAACTCGAACATCATCTCGGCGCGGCTGGCCCGGGAGACCTTCGGCGTGAAGCGCGTCGTGGCCCGGATCTACGACGCCAAGCGCGCGGAGGTGTACGAGCGCCTCGGCATCCCCACCATCGCCACCGTGCCCTGGACCACCGACCGCCTGCTCAACGCGCTGCTGCGGGACACCGAAACCGCCAAGTGGCGGGACCCGACCGGCACAGTGGCCGTCGCGGAGGTCGTCCTGCACGAGGAGTGGATCGGGCACCGGGTCACCGATCTCGAGCAGGCCACCGGCGCCCGGGTCGCCTTCCTGATCCGGTTCGGCGCCGGCGTCCTGCCCGAGCCCAAGACGGCGCTGCAGGCCGGCGATCAGGTCTACGTCGCGGCGATCTCGGGCCGCGCCGCCGAGGCCGTGGCCATCGCGGCGCTGCCACCCAGTGAAGAACTCGGTTAAGGAGCGGCGCAAATGAAGGTAGCTGTCGCCGGGGCCGGCGCGGTCGGCCGCTCCGTGAGTCGCGAACTCGTCGGCAACGGCCACGACGTGACGCTCATCGAGCGCAACCCCGATCACGTCGACGTCGACGCCATCCCCGCCGCGCACTGGCGGCTCGGCGACGCCTGCGAGCTGAGCCTGCTGGAATCGGTGCACCTGCAGGAGTTCGACGTGGTGGTGGCCGCGACCGGCGACGACAAGGCCAACGTCGTGCTCAGCCTGCTGGCCAAGACCGAATTCGCGGTGCCCCGGGTGGTGGCCCGGGTCAACGACCCCCGCAACGAATGGTTGTTCACCGACGCCTGGGGCGTGGATGTGGCGGTGTCCACCCCGCGCATGCTCGCCTCGCTGATCGAAGAGGCCGTGGCGGTCGGTGATCTGGTGCGGCTCATGGAATTCCGCAGAGGGCAGGCCAACCTCGTCGAGATCACCCTGCCCGACGACACGCCCTGGGGCGGCAAGCCGGTGCGCCGGCTGCAGCTGCCCCGCGACGCCTCGCTGGTGACCATCCTGCGCGGCCCGCGGGTGATCGTGCCCGAGGCGGACGAACCGCTGGAGGGCGGCGACGAGCTGCTGTTCGTCGCGGTCGCCGAGGCCGAAGAGGACCTGCGCAAGCTGCTACTGCCGGACGGCCCGGCGCTCAGCGACTAGGGCTAGGCCCATGGCGGTGACCCGCAGCGCCCGGCTCCGCCGCGCTCGCGATCACCGCTAGTCGCGGACCGGGTCGGCCGCGATCTGGGTGCCGGTGTCACCGGCCGCCAACATGGCACGCTGGGCCGACTTGATCGCCAGGTACGTCACCAGCGCGGCCGCCACGGTCAGCGGCCAGCCCATCGCGATGCGCGCGAATGCCAGCCAGCCGGTCTGGTCGGCGTCGTAGAGCATGCCCTGGACCACGAACCGGGCGGCGAAGACCAGCACCCAGAAGACCGATGCGATGTCGAACGCGTAGACGGCCCTCGGCACGTCGCGCCAGGCGCGGCCACGCCCGGTGGCCCAGCTCCACACGTAGCCGACCAGCGGCCGCCGGATGATCACCGACGCCGCGACCACCACCGCCCAGACCAGCGACGTCCAGATGCCGATCAGGAAGTAGCCCTTGGACTCCCCGACGATGTAGGCGACCAGCGCGCAGATGGCCACGCCGAAGAACCCCGAGAATGCGGGCTGCGGCGATTCCCGTCGGATCAGCCGCCACAGCAGGACCAGCGCCGCCGCGGCCAGCGCGGCGCCGATGGCCACGAACAGGCCCCACAGGCTCGACGCGATGACGAAGATCACAACCGGCAGCGACGAATAGATGACGCCGCTGACCCCGCCCGCCTGTCGCAGCAGCCGTTCCGCGGTAAGCCGGTTAACGCTCGCGCGTTCGGGCGCGGTCGAATCGTGCGGTCCCGGACTCGACTCCCGATCGTCGGGAAGCGTCACCGCTGAATTTCGTAGTGCGGGTTGTAGATGGCCTTGGTGCCGTTCTCCAGCTTGCCCAGCCGCCCCCGCACCCGCAGCTTGCGGCCCGAGTCGATGCCCGGGATCCGCCGCTGCCCCAACCAGACCAGGGTGACCGTGTCGCTGCCGTCGAACAGCTCGGCGCGGACGCCGCCCGCGCAGGCCTTGCCGTTACATTCCACGCTGCGCAGCGTGCCGATCATGGTGACCTCTTGGCCACGCTCGCAATCGATAACCCGTTGCGCGCCGGTGCTTGCGACCTCGTCGGACAACTCTTCAGAGTCGCGTTGCTCCGGCGCCTCCGTCAACCGACGGGTGAGCCGGCGAAGATATCCTTGGGCCCCCATGGCCACTCCTGACAATGCTGATAAGCCTCGGCGCTTCCACTTATGCCAACGGACACCGTAGACCTGTTGGTTCCCGCGCGCCAACCGACTCAAACGTGGTGCCACTATCGGGGTGTGGCTGTCGATCTGCGGGGTGTCACGACGGTGTTGTTGCCGGGCACCGGGTCCGACGACGACTACGTCTACCGGGCCTTTTCCGGTCCGTTGCGCGGTGCCGGCGCCGTCCTGGTGGCCCCGCCGCCCCAGCCGGATCGGTTGATCGACGGCTACGTCTCGGCGTTGGACGCCGCCGCGCGCACCGGCCCGATCGCGGTCGGCGGCGTCTCGATCGGCGCGGCGGTGGCGGTCGCCTGGGCACTGACCCACGCGGACAAGGCGGTCGCGGTGCTGGCCGCGCTGCCGGCCTGGGCCGGGGCGCCGGAGGAGGCGCGCGCGGCGCTGGCGGCGCGGTACACCGCCGCGCAGCTGCGCGCCGACGGGCTGGAGGCGACGACCGGCCAGATGCGGGCGTCGAGCCCGGCGTGGCTGGCCGACGAGCTGGCCCGTTCGTGGCGCGCCCAGTGGCCGCAACTGCCCGACGCGATGGACGAGGCCGCCGCCCATGTGGCGCCGGACCACGCCGAGCTGGCCCGGCTGGCCGTGCCGATGGGCGTGGCGGCCGCCGTCGACGACCCCATCCATCCGTTGCGGGTGGGTGAGGAGTGGGTGCACGCCGCGCCGCGCGCGGCGCTGCGGACGGTGACGCTCGACGAGATCGGCTCGGATCCGGCCGCGCTGGGCGCGGCGTGCCTGGCCGCCCTCGCCGACGTGGACTAGCCGGTTCGGGTCAGCCGCCGGTGGTGGTGCGCAGCTGCTGCATGGCCGAGCCATCGGCGCTGCGGCGCGCCGCCGGCTCGGGCGGCCCCTGCTCCGCGGCCTCTTGCGCGGCGGCCTGCTGGGCGGCCGCGGCCTCGCGCAGTTGCTGCGCCATCGGCTCGGGCAGCTGCACGGTCAACGGGGTGCGCACCGGCAGCGGTGTGTCGCCGCGGCGAACGACGGTGTCCGCCAACGCCGCTCGTGCCTCCTGCTCGAGGGCTTCCATCGTCTCGTGCGCCCCGTTGACGACGCAGCGGATCATCCAGCGGTAGCCGTCGACGCCGATGAAGCGGACCGCGCCGGACGCGGAGCCGACCACCTCGCGGCCCCACGGGCCGTCCTTGATGCTGACTTGGGCCCCGTCCTTGCGCAGCGAGTCGGCGAGCTCGCTGGCCACCTCACGCCACAGCCCACCGGTTTTCGGTGCCGCGTAGGCGGCGATGGTGAACCGGCCGTTGGGCGTGACGACCCACACGGCGCTGGGGACCCCGGTCTCGGTCAGCTCGACCTGTAACTGGCCCGCCTCCGGCATCGGGATGAGCACCGAGCCCAGGTCCAGCCGCGCGAGCTCCGCGACGGAGGGGTCGTCGAAATCGTCGATGTCGAACGGGCCCTCGAGCTCTTCGTCGAACTCCTCGTCGATCGGGTCGGCGGCGGCTTCCGCGTCCACCGGCTTGTCACTGTCGTCGTTGTTTCTCTTAAGTGCCGCCATCAGTGCCGCTCCTCCTCCTCATCGCTCCGCTCTGCATCGTCGCTAGCGGTCACAAACTCGCATGTCCGCCGGAGGAACCGTGGCCACCGTCGCCACGGGATGTTTCGGCCAGGCCGGCCTCGTCGAACGACGACACCTCGACCAGCTCGACCAGCTCGACCCGCTGCACCAGCAGTTGGGCGATGCGGTCACCACGATGCACGACGATCGGCTCGGCGGGATCGAGGTTGATCAGCGCGACCTTGATCTCGCCGCGGTAGCCCGCGTCGATGGTGCCCGGGCTGTTGACGATCGAAAGCCCCACGCGCGACGCCAAACCCGAACGTGGGTGGACCAGCCCGACCATCCCGAACGGGATCGCGACCGCCACCCCCGTGCGCACCAGGGCGCGTCGCCCGGGTTCCAGCTTGAGGTCTTCCGCGCTGTAGAGATCCACCCCGGCGTCGCCCTCGTGGGCGCGCACGGGCATAGGGAGCTCGGGATCGAGGCGGACGATGGCCAGACTGGTCGACACGGGGCCACAGATTACCCTTGACTGCGTGTCCGGTACGCGCGTCGCGCCGCACAGTGTGCGATATCGCGAACGACTGTGGGTGCCCTGGTGGTGGTGGCCGTTGGCCTTCGGGCTGGCGGGGCTGCTCGCATTCGAAGTCAACATGGGCGTCGCCCCCCGGCCGTCCTGGCTGCCGTACGCAACGCTTTTCGCGGTGGCGACCGGAACCCTGCTGTGGCTGGGCCGCGTGGAGATCCGGGTGACCGCCGACCCGAGCGTGCCGGGCGGGGTGGAACTGTGGGCCGGCGAGGCCCACCTGCCGGTCACCGCGGTCGCCCGGTCCGCCGCGGTTGCGCCGTCGGCCAAATCCGCGGCGCTGGGCCGCCAGCTCGACCCCGCGGCTTTCGTGCTGCACCGGGCATGGGTCGGCCCGATGATCCTGGTCGTCCTGGACGACCCGGACGACCCCACGCCGTACTGGCTGGTGAGCTGCCGCCACCCCGAGCGGGTGCTGTCGGCATTGCGCAGCTGACCCGGGTCAAGCCGCGCAGTCGGTACAGATCATCAGGCCGTTCTTCTCGCTGGCCAGCCGGCTTCGGTGTTGCACCAGGAAACAGCTCGAGCAGGTGAACTCGTCAGCCTGCTTCGGAATGACGCGGACCGACAGTTCTTCTCCGGACAGGTCGGCACCGGGCAGTTCGAAAGATTCGGCGGTTTCGGATTCGTCGACGTCGACCACGGCCGAAGCCGCCTCGTTGCGTCGTGCTTTGAGCTCCTCCAGCGAGTCCTCCGAGACGTCGTCAGTCTCGGTGCGCCGTGGAGCGTCATAGTCGGTAGGCATTGCCCTATCCCCTCACATGCCCTCATTGCTCAAGCATCGCTTTGTACCAGCGTCGAACGCATCCACCAAATGATTCGTGCCCGGATCACGGTCCGTTAATGTGTGATTTACGTCACACACCCATTTTGGGCCTTGCGTTCGCCTTTGAACAGTGCGTTTAGGGTGCGACTAGAGTGCACCTGTGGTCGCACAAATCACCGAGGGTACCGCCTTCGACAAGCACGGTCGGCCCTTCCGGCGACGCAATCCCCGGCCCGCCATCGTGGTGGTGATTTTCCTGGTCGTGGCGACGGCGGTGGTGTGGACCATCGCGCTGACCCGGCCGGCCAAGGTGCACGAGGTCGCGGTGTGCAACCCGCCGCCGAAGCCGAGCGGCTCGGGGACGGCTCAGCTCGGCGAGCAGGTGTCGCGCAGCGCGATGATGGACGTCACGCCCGCCAAGCTCGGCGACACCAAGGTCCGCGTGCTCAACGCCAGCGGCCGCGGCGGGCAGGCCGGCGACGTCGCGGGCGCGCTGAAAGACCTCGGGTTCGCCCAGCCGACCGCGGCCAACGATCCGCTGTACGCCGGCGCCCGGCTCACCTGCCAGGGGCAGATCCGGTTCGGCACCGCCGGGCAGGCCTCCGCGGCGACGGTCTGGCTGGTGGCGCCGTGCATGGAGCTGTTCAACGACAACCGCGCCGACGACTCCGTCGACCTGGCTTTGGGAACCGACTTCACCGCCCTGGCCCACAACGACGACATCGACGCCGCCCTGGCCGCCCTGCGCCCCGGCGCCACCGAGCCGTCGGATCCCGCGCTGCTCAACAAGATTCACGGCAGCGCCTGCTGACGTCAATCGAGGATCGGGTCCAGCCCGTCGATGTCGTCCAGGGCGGCCAGCAGCTCGTCGGCGATCCCCGGCGCGGCGGCCAGCACCAGGCCCGCACCCTCGATGTCGTTCGCCGGCAACGAAACTCGCGCGCCGGCCTCGGCGGCGATCAGCGCACCCGCGGCGCAATCCCACGGTTGCAGGCCGTGCTCGTAGAACGCGTCGAGCCGGCCCGCCGCGACCATGCACAAATCCAGGGCCGCCGAACCGATTCGGCGAACGTCGCGGACCAGCGGCAGCAGCCGGGCCAACAACGCCGCCTGCGTCGCCCGGCGCTGCCGTGAGTAGCCGAAACCGGTGCCCAGCAACGCCATCGACAAATCGTCGACCGCGGCGCACCGCAGCGGTCTGACCCCCTGCCCGTCGCTGACATGCGCACCCAGGCCGGTTGCCGCCGAGTACACCTGGCCGCCGACGACGTCGGCGACCGCGCCCGCCACCGACACCCCGGCGACCTGGACACCGACCGACACCGCGTACGCCGGGATGCCGTAGACGAAGTTCACCGTGCCGTCGATGGGATCGAGCACCCAGGTGACCGCGTCGGCGGGGGTGCCCGCCGGGTCGGCCGGCCCGCCGCCCTCCTCGCCGAGAATCGGGTCGCCCGGGCGCAATTCGGCCAACCGCTCCCGCAGCAGGCGCTCCGTTTCGGTGTCGACGACGGTCACCGGATCGGTCGGGGTGCTCTTGGAGCGCACCGCCCCGCCGCCGGTGACCGTCGAGCCCGCACCGAACACCTCGGCGCGACGACGGCGCACGAACGCGGCCGCTTCCGTGGCCAGCGACTCGGCCACCGTGCGCAACCGGGCGGGCTCGTCATCTCCTCGGCTCACCGGTCTATCGCATCACAGGCGGCGCGGCGGCGCAGATACCCCGTGGCCACATTGGCGCCGGGCTAAGGTGGGCGGACAGCCGCAGCCACGCCCAGGAGCTCCGATGACCAGCACCGACTCGACCACGGACACGCCCCGCACCGGCCCCGCCGGGGGCAGCCCACAGCGTCGGGGATTCGGCATCGACGTCGGCGGCAGCGGCATCAAGGGCGGCATCGTCGACATGGACACCGGGCAGCTGATCGGCGAACGGGTCAAGCTGTTGACCCCGCAGCCGGCGACCCCGGCCGCGGTCGCCAAGACCATCGCCGAGGTGGTCAACGCGTTCGGCTGGACCGGCCCGCTCGGCGTGACCTATCCCGGGGTCGTCGCCCACGGCGTCGTCCAGACGGCGGCCAATGTGGACAAGGCGTGGATCGGCACCAACGCCCGCGACATCATCAGCGCCGAGCTGAACGGCCAGGACGTCACCGTGCTCAACGACGCCGACGCCGCCGGGCTGGCCGAGGAACACTACGGGGCCGGCCGCAACCAGTCCGGCCTGGTGGTGTTGCTGACGTTCGGCACGGGAATCGGCTCGGCCGTCATTCACAACGGCACGTTGATACCCAACACCGAGTTCGGGCACCTCGAGGTCGGCGGCAAGGAGGCCGAACTGCGGGCGGCGTCGTCGGTCAAGGAGCGCAACAACTGGACCTACGAAAAGTGGACCAAGCAGGTCACCCGGGTGCTGGTGGCGATCGAGAACGCGGTGTGGCCGGACCTGTTCATCGCCGGCGGCGGCATCAGCCGCAAGGCCGACAAGTGGCTGCCGCTGCTGGAAAACCGCACCCCGGTGGTGGCCGCGGCCCTGCTCAACACCGCCGGGATAGTGGGCGCGGCCATGGCCTCGACCTCCGACGTGACCCACTGATTTTCCCCGGCAGAGCCGTTCGGCCGCTCACTGTCGTTACAATGGTCATCGGCGACCGCCCGACCGACAGCGTACGAATGCCGACGCTGATCCAACGCCGACATCGACATAGCAGACACTTTCGGTTAACCATGCCCAATACCCACCGAAGGTGAGCCCAAACGAAGGGGTGTAAGTGGCAGCCACCAAGGCAAGCGCGGCAACCGATGCGCCGGTAAAACGGACCGCGACGAAGTCTTCGCCCTCCCCCGCCAAGCGACCCGCGGCCAAGGCCGCGCACGCCGCCGCCCCCGCGAAGCGCGCCGCCAAGGCGCCGGCCCGGGCAGCCAAGCCCGAGGCGGCCGGCGAGGCCAAGAAGCCCCGCGCGGCCAAGGCCCCGTCGGGCCGCGGAACGAAGGCGGCCAAGGCCGCCCCGGCGGACGCCGAGGTCGATCTGGAGGCCGTCGAAGATCTCGACGACGCCGAACTCGACGCTGAGCCCGGCGACGACCTGGAGATCGACGCCGGCGACCTGAACCTCGAGGACCTCGAGGACGACGTCGCGGCCGACGGCGACGAGGCGGAGATCGAGCCGGCCGACGCCGAGGACAGCGAGGAGGCGGCCGCCCCGGTCGCCGCGGCCGGCGAGGCCGCCGCCGAGGAGGACGAGGAGATCGCCGAGCCCTCCGAGAAGGACAAGGCCTCCGGCGATTTCGTCTGGGACGAAGACGAATCCGAGGCGCTGCGCCAGGCCCGCAAGGACGCCGAACTCACCGCCTCCGCGGACTCGGTCCGCGCCTACCTCAAGCAGATCGGCAAGGTGGCGCTGCTCAACGCCGAGGAAGAGGTGGAGCTGGCCAAGCGGATCGAGGCCGGCCTGTACGCCACCCAGCTGATGAGCGAGATGGCCGAGCGCGGCGACAAGCTGCCCGCCGCTCAGCGCCGCGACATGATGTGGATCTGCCGCGACGGCGATCGCGCGAAAAACCATCTGCTGGAAGCCAACCTGCGTCTGGTGGTGTCGCTGGCCAAGCGCTACACCGGCCGGGGCATGGCGTTCCTCGACCTGATCCAGGAAGGCAACCTGGGCCTGATCCGCGCGGTCGAGAAGTTCGACTACACCAAGGGCTACAAGTTCTCCACCTATGCGACGTGGTGGATCCGCCAGGCGATCACCCGCGCGATGGCCGACCAGGCCCGGACCATCCGCATCCCGGTGCACATGGTCGAGGTGATCAACAAGCTGGGCCGCATCCAGCGCGAGCTGCTGCAGGACCTGGGCCGCGAGCCCACGCCCGAGGAGCTGGCCAAGGAGATGGACATCACGCCCGAAAAGGTGCTCGAGATCCAGCAGTACGCGCGCGAGCCGATCTCGCTGGACCAGACCATCGGCGACGAGGGCGACAGCCAACTGGGTGACTTCATCGAGGACAGCGAGGCCGTGGTGGCCGTCGACGCGGTGTCCTTCACCCTGCTGCAGGACCAGCTCCAGTCCGTGCTCGAGACGCTGTCCGAGCGCGAGGCCGGCGTGGTACGGCTGCGCTTCGGCCTCACCGACGGCCAGCCGCGAACGCTCGACGAGATCGGCCAGGTGTACGGCGTGACCCGCGAGCGCATCCGTCAGATCGAGTCCAAGACGATGTCGAAGCTGCGCCACCCCAGCCGCTCCCAGGTGCTGCGCGACTACCTCGACTAGCGAGCACCAATCCTCCGGGGCACAGGCGTCAGCCCGCCACCGGATTTCTCCCATGGCGGGCCCAACGGCTTCAGCGTCGTTGCGACGCTTAGATTTTGCGGGTCAACACGGGTGCGTGGCTCGGCGGTACCGGTCGATGGGGGTTCGTGCGCGCCGGCGCATCGGTGACCACCGTTTTCCCACCGGTGCAGGTGACGAGCTTGCCCCCGACGATCACGCCCTGGCCCTCATCGATCGGGATGTCGTAGCCGTCAGGGTCGGTGTAGTGGCAGCCGCCGCTCGGGCCAGAGGACCCATTGGGCTCGGCGTAAGCGGTGGCAGGGGCCAACGCGGCAATGGCCAGAGCGCCAAACAGCGCGGCGGCGTAGTGGATGCGAGTGGGCTTGCGGGTGGCGTTCTTCATGGTGATCTCCTTGGGTCGTCGCGACCCGTCCTTCGGGCTGCGTTCATCGACCTAGGGCAATCACGAGCACCTAAGGGGACACTTTCTTTTCGCCCGTGCGCGATCATCCAACTACAGAGCCAGCCGTCCTCCCACCGAACCGGTTGCCGCACAAGGGCGCTCAGCCGCAGAAGAAAACCCGTCGCGTCGGCGGCGCCACCGTCGTACGGTGACGGCCATGAATCGCACACTGGTCTCGTCTGGCTCCGAGTTCGAATCGGCCGTCGGTTATTCGCGCGCGGTCCGGGTCGGCCCGCACGTGGCCGTGGCCGGAACGACCGGCGCCGGGCCAGACATCGCGGCTCAGGCCCGAGATGCCTTGCACCGCATCGAGATTGCGCTCCACGAAGCGGGTGCGTCGCTGACCGACGTGGTCCGCACCCGCATCTACGTCACCGACATGTCCCGGTGGCGCGACGTCGCGGCGGTGCACGCGCAGGTCTTCGGCGCCATCCGGCCCGCGGCCACCATGGTGGAGGTGTCCGCGCTGATAGCGCCCCAGCTCCTGGTCGAGATCGAGGCCGACGCCTACGTGGACTCCCCCGCCGGCGCGAACGTGCCGTCGGCGCCGGGCCGGTAATCGGTGACCCGAATCACAGCGTCGATGGGCAACGGACCGTACAGGTGCGGGAACAGCATCGCCTCCGGGTCCGTTGCTACGCCTGGCTCCCAACGCACTTCGGAGTCCAGCCTCGCCGGGTCGATGGTCAGTAGCACCAAGTCATCGCGCCCGCGGTAGAGCCGGTTGGCCGGCAGGTGGACCTGTTCGGGGGCCGAAAGATGGATGAACTCACCACCGCCGGACGCGTCGGGACGAATCTCGCCGGTGGCGCGGGCCCGCGACCACGCGTCGCGGCCGCACAGATGTACCAGCACTTCAGGAGCGAAAGCCACGAATGATCAGCTTAGAAAGTTCGCCGAAACCAAACGTTTACAGGCCGTGAGAAACGACACACCCGATAACGATCGGGGAACAACGCGAAAACCCCATACGTCTGAGAGAGTGAATAAAAGCAAGAACGGAGAAGCCATGAATGCAACTCTGACCAGTCCCGAGCTAACCCGTGCGGACCGCTGCGATCGCTGCGGTGCCGCGGCTCGAGTCCGCGCCAAGCTGCCTTCCGGAGCCGAGCTTCTCTTCTGCCAGCACCACGCCAACGAGCACGAGGCGAAACTGACCGAGCTGTCGGCCGTCCTGGAGTTCAGCGGGAGCTGATTGCGCCCAACTCACCCGTGGGCAATGTGGCTGACTGCGGCGGTCTTCGGTAATGCTGGACGGGTATGAGCGATCAAATCGCAAAACCGTCCCGCCATCACATCTGGCGACTCACTCTGAGGACCATCTCCAAAAGTTGGGATGACTCCATCTTTTCCGAGTCGGCGCAGGCGGGTTTCTGGTCGGCGCTGTCGCTCCCCCCACTGCTGTTGGGGATCCTGGGCAGCCTGGCCTACGTGGCGCCGCTGTTCGGCCCGGACACGATGATGTCGATCGAGAAGAGCATCATCTCCGCGATCCGCAGCTTCTTCTCGCCCAGCGTCGTCAACGAGATCATCGAGCCGACCATCCGGGACGTCACCGCCAACGCCCGTGGCGAGGTCGTGTCGGTCGGGTTCCTCATCTCGATGTGGGCCGGATCGTCGGCGATCTCGGCCTACGTCGACGCCGTCGTGGAGGCGCACGACCAGACCCCGCTGCGGCATCCCGTGCGGCAGCGGCTGTTCGCCCTGTTCCTCTACGTGGTGATGCTGGTTTTCGTGGTGTGCGCGGCGCCGGTGTTGGTGGTGGGTCCGCGCAAGGTGAGCGAGCACATCCCGGACAGCCTGGAAAACGTCCTGCGCTACGGCTACTACCCGGCACTCATCCTCGGCCTGCTGGTCGGGGTGGTGATCCTGTACAGGGTGGCGCTGCCCGAGCCCCTGCCGACGCATCGCCTGATCTTCGGGGCCGTGCTCGCCACGGCCGTGTTCCTGATCGCCACGCTGGGCCTGCGGGTCTACCTGCGGTGGATCACCAGCACCGGCTACACCTACGGCGCGCTGGCCACCCCGATAGCGTTCCTGCTGTTCGCGTTCTTCGGCGGATTCGCCGTGATGCTGGGCGCCGAGCTGAACGCCGCGATCCAGGAGGAGTTCCCGGCGCCCAAGACGCACGCGCACCGGCTGCGCAAGTGGCTGGAACACCGCGTGCCCGTGCTGAAGCGGTCAATGGTTTCGGAGCGGGAGCCGGAGCCGGAGCCGGCGCCCGACAGCGCGACGCTGTGAGGGCCGGGCCTAGTCCTTCTTCATCCGGTCGTAGATCTGCTTGCAGTCCGGGCACACCGGTGAGCCGGGCTTGGCCGCCTTGGTGACGGGAAAGACCTCGCCGCACAGGGCCACCACGTGGCTGCCCATGACCGCGCTCTCGGCGATCTTGTCCTTCTTGACGTAGTGGAAGTACTTCGGCGTATCGCTGCCGGTCCCGTCGTCGACGCGTTCGTCGGTCTCGGTGCGTTCGATCGTCTGGGTCTGCATACCTGACATTGTGCCCCGTGACTCGCTCCTGCCGGAATTCCTCGGGTGTGGGACAGTGGAAATGAGGCGCAGAAAGAAAAGAGGCGCGGGGAGATATGAAGCGCTCTGAGTTGGGTTTCGACGACGATGGCAGGCCAGTCCTCATCACCGGCGCCGCCCAGTCCTACGAGGAGCAGCACCGCGCGCGGGTGCGTAAATACCTGACGCTGATGGCGTTCCGCATCCCGGCGCTGATCCTGGCCGCCGTCGCCTACGGCGCCTGGCACAACGGTCTGATCTCGCTGGCGATCGTCGCGGTGTCGGTGCCGTTGCCGTGGATGGCGGTGCTGATCGCCAACGACCGGCCGCCCCGCCGCTCCGAGGAGCCCCGGCGGTTCGACGACGCCCACCGGCGCACCCCGCTGTTCCCGACGGCCGAGCGCCCGGCGCTCGAGCCGCGCCGCCAGCCGCAACCGGACTGGCCCCCGGGCCCCGGCGGCGACGTCTTTCCGTAGCCGAGAAGGGTGTGCCCCCGACTTCTCAGGACATTCTCAGGTCGGCGGCACATTTCTGCACGTCAAGACGTGTGAGATGGCAAGGGGCTGGGAACTCTCAGGGCTGATCTGTCGTTGAACTCAATGACAGTACAAGCCGAACGGGAGGTCGCTATGGCGAACGCCAGCACGAGCAGATTTGACGGCGATCTGGATGCTCAGAGCCCGGCCGCGGACCTCGTGCGCGTATATCTCAACGGCATCGGTAAGACGGCGCTGTTGAACGCCGCGGGCGAAGTGGAACTTGCCAAGCGCATCGAGGCCGGGCTGTATGCCGAGCATCTGCTCGAAACCCGTAAGCGGCTGGGCGAGAACCGTCGACGCGACCTGGAGGCCGTCGTGCGCGACGGCGCGGCGGCGCGGCGTCACCTGCTCGAAGCGAACCTGCGCCTGGTGGTGTCGCTGGCCAAGCGCTACACGGGTCGCGGGATGCCGCTGCTGGACCTGATCCAGGAGGGCAACCTGGGGCTGATCCGCGCGATGGAAAAGTTCGACTACACAAAGGGTTTCAAGTTCTCCACGTACGCGACGTGGTGGATTCGTCAGGCCATCACCCGCGGCATGGCCGACCAGAGCCGCACCATCCGGCTGCCCGTGCACCTGGTCGAGCAGGTCAACAAGCTGGCCCGGATCAAGCGGGAGATGCATCAGAACCTGGGTCGGGAGGCCACCGACGAGGAGCTGGCCGCCGAGTCCGGCATTCCGGTCGAGAAGATCAACGACCTGCTCGAGCACAGCCGCGACCCGGTGAGCCTGGACATGCCGGTCGGATCCGAAGAGGAAGCACCGCTGGGCGATTTCATCGAGGACGCCGAGGCGATGTCGGCCGAGAACGCGGTGATCGCCGAGCTGCTGCACACCGACATCCGCAGCGTGCTGGCCACTCTCGACGAGCGCGAGCATCAGGTGATCCGGCTGCGCTTCGGCCTCGACGACGGTCAGCCACGCACCCTCGACCAGATCGGCAAGCTGTTCGGGCTGTCGCGTGAGCGGGTCCGGCAGATCGAGCGGGACGTGATGTCCAAACTCCGCCACGGCGAGCGCGCCGACCGGCTACGGTCGTACGCAAGCTGAGGCCGCAACGTAAGAGATCGCGGCGACCCGCGGCGCCCGGCTCCCGCCGCGCCTGCGATCGCCGCCCGAGCTAGGTAGCAGACGGTATGCCCGCCGCACACGCGGCGGGCATACTGCTTGTCGGGGAAGCGTTACACCCATTCGCGCAGCTGGCCAAGTAGACTCGGCGTCGATGGAGGGTGCTGAATGAACGACCTGGTTGACACCACCGAGATGTACTTGCGGACCATCTACGACCTCGAAGAAGAGGGCGTGACGCCGCTGCGTGCCCGCATCGCCGAACGCCTCGAGCAGAGCGGGCCGACCGTCAGCCAGACCGTATCCCGCATGGAGCGCGACGGGCTGCTCCACGTCGCCGGCGACCGCCACCTCGAGCTCACCGACAAGGGCCGGGCGCTGGCCATCGCCGTCATGCGCAAGCACCGGCTGGCCGAACGATTGCTCGTCGACGTCATCGGGGTGCCCTGGGAGGAAGTGCACGCCGAGGCGTGCCGCTGGGAGCACGTGATGAGCGAGGACGTCGAACGGCGGCTGGTGAAGGTGCTCAACCACCCGACCACCTCCCCCTTCGGCAACCCAATCCCGGGGCTGTTGGACCTGGGCGTGGGCCCCGACTCCGGTGCCGACGACGCCAACCTGGTCCGGCTGACCGAGTTGCCGCCCGGCTCGCCGGTGGCCGTCGTCGTCCGCCAACTGACCGAGCACGTGCAGGGCGACATCGACCTGATCACCCGCCTCAAGGACGCCGGCGTCGTCCCCAACGCCCGGGTCACCGTCGAGACCGGTCCCGCCGGGGTCACCATCGTCATCCCCGGCCACGAGAACGTCACCCTGCCGCACGAGATGGCGCACGCGGTCAAGGTCGAGAAGGTCTAGCACGCGCGGCGGCCGAACGGCCGCCGCGGGGGTAACCGCACACCCAGCTGTTTGGCCAGCCGATAGCCGGTGAGCGCCAATTCGCGGATGTCCTCCGGCCGCAGCCCCGACTGCAACGCCGTGTCCAGCATCCCTGCCATCCGATGCTCCGGCTCGCAACGCAGCGCGGCCTCCAGCGACACCCCGGCCAGCGGACCGTCGCCGCGGGCGTAGGCGCTGAACGCCAGCAGGACCAGGGCCTCGACCCGCCAGGGCGGGGGCAGGGTGCGCGCCAGCAGCGCCCACAACGACTCGGCCGCGCCGGCGCTCTCGCCGACCGCCAGGGCGTAGAAGATGTCGCGCACCTGCGCGTCGCCCAGCGCGCAGCTCAGCTTCGCGAGCTGCGCCCGGGACAGTGCCTGGCCGGCGGCCACCCGCGAGGCGGCCGCCATGGCCTGCTTTACGTCGGCGCGCGCGCAGCGGGCCGGGTCCGCGAGGCGGGCCGCCCGGCGCCTGCCCTCCTGCCGGTCGATGGCGCCGGCCAAGGCGGCGCTGCGCGCCGTGTCCTGCACCGCGATCACCGCCTGCAGGTCGGCGCGCCGCGCGTAGAGCCGCCTGCCGTCGAGCACCGCGGCGGCCGCCAGCGGCGAGGCCGACGGATCGTCGACGAGGCCGCTCGCGCCGCAGTTGTCCACGCAGTGCCAGCGGCCCCCGGCCGCGACCCGGTCCACCACGTGGGTGGCCCACAGCTCGATATCGTTGTCCGACAACGACTTTGCCAGGTTTTCGGACAGCTGCCGGTATTCCTCGGTGCAGCAGGGACAGTCCGCCCCGTCCGCGTCGACGATCACCGCGATGGCGCCGTCGGGCCGGGCGGCGGCGGCGACCTGGGCCAGGTGTCCCACCCGGGCCGCGAGTTCATCGGAGAGGTCGACCCGCAGCACGGCTCCCAGCTCCCCACGGTCCAAAGACACCAGGACCAATGAATTTTCGGGAACGAAGCCGAGAACGGCCGGCAGTGCGGCGATGAGTGCGCCGGGTCGGTTGAGCTTGAAGTCGGGTCGATGCGTCGTCATGGGGACCACGCTGGTGGCCCGCACCGTCAGCCGGTGCTCGCGGGAACCGGTCGGATCCCGGGCCTGTGAATGAACCCAGCACTGTGAGTTGTGCTGATCTACTGTTGTTCGCATGGGTTCGGCGCAAGAGTACGACATGGTGGTCATCGGTTCGGGGCCCGGCGGGCAGAAGGCCGCCATCGCCTCGGCCAAGCTCGGCAAGTCGGTCGCGGTCGTCGAACGGGGCCAGATGCTCGGCGGCGTGTGCGTCCAAACCGGCACCATCCCGTCAAAGACGTTGCGCGAGGCCGTGCTTTACCTCACCGGGATGAGCCAGCGCGAACTGTACGGCGCGAGCTACCGGGTCAAGGAGAAGATCACGCCGGCCGACCTGCTGGCCCGCACCCAGCACGTGATCGGCAAGGAAGTCGACGTGGTGCGCAACCAGCTGATGCGCAACCGCATCGACCTGTTGCTGGGCCACGGGCGGTTCCTCGACCCGCACACCATCGAGGTCGAAGACCCGTCCCGCCGCGAAAAGCTAACGGTCACCGGCGAACACATCGTCATCGCCACCGGCACCCGGCCGGCGCGACCGTCCGGTGTCGAGTTCGACGAGGAGCGGGTGCTGGACTCCGACGGGATCCTCGACCTCAAGTCGCTGCCCACCTCGATGGTGGTGGTCGGCGCCGGGGTGATCGGCATCGAATACGCCTCGATGTTCGCGGCGCTGGGCACCAAGGTCACCGTCGTGGAGAAGCGCAGCGACATGCTGGACTTCTGCGACCCCGAGGTCGTGGAGGCCCTGAAATTCCACCTGCGCGACCTCGCGGTGACGTTCCGGTTCGGTGAGGAGGTGACCGCGGTCGACGTCGGCTCGGCTGGCACGGTCACCACCTTGGCCAGCGGCAAGCAGATCCCGGCCGAGACGGTGATGTACTCCGCCGGGCGGCAGGGCCAGACCGACCACCTCGACCTGCACAACGCCGAACTGGAGGCCGACAACCGCGGCCGGATCTTCGTCGACGACTTCTTCCAGACCAAGGTGCCGCACATCTACGCCGTCGGCGACGTGATCGGCTTCCCCGCGCTGGCCGCGACGTCCATGGAGCAGGGCCGGCTGGCCGCCTACCACGCCTTCGGGGAGCCGACCGACGGCATCACCGAACTGCAGCCGATCGGCATCTACTCCATCCCCGAGGTGTCCTACGTGGGGGCCACCGAGGTCGAGCTGACGAAGAACGCGATCCCCTACGAGGTCGGGGTGGCACGGTACCGGGAACTGGCCCGCGGCCAGATCGCCGGCGACTCCTACGGCATGCTCAAGCTGCTGGTGTCCACCGACGACCTCAAGCTGCTGGGCGTGCACATCTTCGGGACCAGTGCCACCGAGATGGTGCACATCGGGCAGGCCGTCATGGGCTGCGGCGGCACGGTCGAATACCTGGTGGACGCCGTGTTCAACTACCCCACTTTTTCCGAGGCCTACAAGGTTGCCGCGCTCGACGTGATGAACAAGGTGCGCGCGCTCAACCAGTTCCGCAGCTAACAGCTGTCGTCGAGCTGGCCGGTAAGCGGGTCGCCGGGGCCGCCCGCCTCGGCGCGGGCCAGCAACTGCGCGGTCTGGGCGTCGAACGGCGCCGAATACGACACGTTCGCAGCGCACCCGCCGCGCTCGAAACCACCGATCACCCCGGTGAGCATGGTGCCGCTGACCCAGGGCGCGCCGCTGGTGCCGTCGACCAGCCCCTCGCACGGGAACGACGGGAACCCGCCCTCGGTCAACGACGTGCTGGCCTGACACCCGATCGGCGCGCCACCCACGCCGGCCGGATAGCCCATCACGGTGACGTGGCTGCCGGGCGGCGGCGTTTTGCCCAGGGTCAGCGCCAGGCCGGCGCGCGACTCCACCGAGCCCCCGGCGTCGTTGCTGAGCCGCGCGATCGCATAGTCGGCGTTGGGATCCTTGCTGGCCGACCAGCGGGGGTCGAGGTAGACCGCGTCGGCCTTCCACACGTCGGCCGGGGCGGGCGGCGCGTCGCCGGCGAACCCCGGCACGAAGGTGATCTGCGAGGCCCCGGCCAGGCAGTGCGCCGCGGTCATCATCAGGTTCCCGCCCGTCGAATGCACCACCGACCCCGTGCAGACGTGCAGCGGCCCGCCGTCGATGAAGATGGCGCCGACGCGCTTGTCCGGGTCCACCGGCGCCGCCACCGCCTTTTGCTGCGGCTGACCCATGTGCTGCACCGGTGTGCTGCTGCGCGCGGGGGACGGCGACGGGACCAGCGCACGGTCGCCGGGCGGCCGCTTGCACGACGTCACCGACGTCGCCACGGCGACCACCAGGCACAGCATCACGGTCGGTACGCGCATCGGTTTCATCATGCCTGACGCCCGCTCAGCGGGCCGACTCCCACGCGTCGCGCGCCTGCCCGCTCGTCCGCCGACGTCGAAAGATGTTCGCCTCCGGATGAAACGCGAACTTCACACCGCTGTTTGATATTGGTGTCCCGTGATTCGGGGGACACTGGTAGGGCACGCTGGCGACACCCCCGACAGGAGGCGAGCGGTGATGGCTGACGAACAGGACCCGCAGGGACAGGCCGGGATGTACGAGCTGGAGCTGCCGGCGCCGCAGTTGTCGACGTCGGACGGCCGGGGCCCGGTGCTGGTGCACGCGCTGGAGGGGTTCTCGGACGCCGGGCACGCCATCCGGCTGGCGTCGTCGCACCTGAAGGCGGCCCTGGACACCGAGCTCGTCGCGTCGTTTGCCATCGACGAGCTGCTGGACTACCGCTCGCGGCGCCCGCTGATGACCTTCAAGACCGATCACTTCACCAACTACGACGAGCCGGAACTGAGCCTGTACGCGCTGCGTGACACCATCGGCACCCCGTTCCTGCTGCTCGCCGGCATGGAACCGGATCTGAAGTGGGAGCGCTTCATCACCGCCGTGCGCTTGCTGGCCGAACGGCTGAATGTGCGTCAGACCATCGGCCTGGGCACCGTCCCGATGGCGGTACCGCACACGCGGCCCATCACGATGACCGCGCACTCCAACAAGCCCGAGCTGATCGCCGAGTTCACGCCGTGGATCTCCGAGATCCAGGTCCCCGGCAGCGCGTCCAACCTGCTGGAATACCGGATGGCCCAACACGGTCACGAGGTCGTCGGCTACACCGTCCACGTGCCGCACTACCTGACGCAGACCGACTACCCGGCCGCCGCCGAGGCGTTGCTCGAGCAGGTGGCCAAGATCGCGTCGCTCGAGTTGCCGCTGACGGCGTTGACCGAAGCAGCGGCGGTGATCCGGACCAAGATCGACGAGCAGGTCGAGGCGAGCGCGGAGGTTGCCCAAGTGGTGACGGCGCTCGAGCGCCAGTACGATGCCTTCATCGACGCTCAGGAGAACAGGTCGTTACTAACTCGCGACGAGGACCTGCCTAGCGGAGACGAGCTTGGTGCAGAGTTCGAGCGATTCCTCGCCCAGCAGGCGGAGAAGAAGCGCGACGACGACGACCAGGTCTGACCTTTTCACGGCCCTAGGCCCGACACCAAGGTTGGCGACATGACCGAGCGGAAGCGCAAGAGCACTCTCCGCCCGGTGCGTGAGGTCACCGCGCCCCGGCTGGAATTCCGCACCATCCACGGCTACAAGCGGGCCTACCGCATCGCCGGTGACGGGCCGGCGATCCTGTTGGTGCACGGCATCGGTGACAACTCCACCACCTGGAACACCGTGCAGGCCAAGCTCGCTCAGCGGTTCACGGTCATCGCCCCGGACCTGCTCGGTCACGGGCGATCCGACAAACCGCGCGCCGACTACTCCGTCGCCGCCTACGCAAACGGGATGCGTGACCTGCTCAGCGTCCTCGACATCGAGCGGGTGACGGTCGTCGGGCATTCGCTGGGGGGCGGCGTGGCCATGCAATTCGCCTACCAGTTCCCGCATTTGGTCGACCGGCTCATTCTGGTCGCCGCGGGTGGTGTCACCAAGGACGTGAACGTCGCGCTCCGGCTCGCGTCGCTGCCGATGGGCAGTGAGGCGCTGGCCCTGCTGCGGCTCCCCCTCGTGCTGCCGGCCGTGCAGCTGGCCGGGCGAATAGCGGGCCTGGCGATCGGCTCGACCGGCCTGGGCCGCGACCTGCCCAACGTCTTGCGGATCCTCGATGATCTGCCGGAGCCGACGGCATCGGCGGCCTTCAGCCGGACCCTGCGGGCGGTGGTCGACTGGCGCGGGCAGATCGTCACCATGCTCGACCGATGCTATTTGACCGAAGCCATCCCGGTGCAGATCGTCTGGGGCACCAAGGATGTGGTCGTCCCGGTCCGGCACGCCTGGATGGCACACGCCGCGATGCCCGGCTCCCGCCTGGAGATCTTTCAAGGCTCCGGACACTTCCCGTTCCACGACGACCCGGCCCGCTTCATCGACGTGGTCGAACGCTTCATCGACACCACCGCGCCCGCCGAATACGATCAGGCCGCCCTGCGCGCGCTGCTCCGCAGCGGCGGCGGTGAGAAGGCCGTCAGCGGCCCCGCGCCCACGCGCGTCGCCGTGCTGAACGCGATGGGTTCCGACGAACGCAGCGCCACCTGAACCACCTTGCTCGATGCGGCCCCGCCGGGGGTCGTACAGTCGGGCCATGGCTATCGACGTCACGGTGTTGCGGGTGTTCACCGACGCGGAGGGCAATTTCGGCAATCCGCTCGGCGTAGTGGATGCCGCTCAGGTCCCGCCCGCCGACCGGCAACGGCTGGCCACCCAATTGGGCTACAGCGAAACGGTTTTCGTCGACCTGCCCGCCGCCGGTTCCACCACCGCGCACGCCACCATCTACACGCCGCGGGTCCAGATCGCATTCGCCGGGCACCCCACCGTCGGCGCGTCGTGGTGGCTACGGGAGAACGGCACGCCGATCAACACGCTGCACGTGCCGGCCGGTCTCGTGCAGGTGAGTTACGCCGGCGACCGCACGCGCGTCAGCGCGCGCTCGGATTGGGCGCCCGAGGTCGCCCTGCACGAATTCGGTTCAGCCGACGAGCTTCTCGCCGCCGACCCGGGCGATTTCCCCGACGACACGGCGCACTACCTGTGGGCCTGGACCGACCGGGAAGCCGGAGCCCTGCGCTCCCGCGGCTTTTTCGCGAACCTCGGTGTGCCGGAAGACGAAGCGACCGGCTCGGCCGCGATGCGGATCACCGACTACCTCAGCCGTGACCTGCACGTGACCCAGGGCAGGGGGTCGGTCATCGAGACGACGTGGAACGCCGAGGGCTGGGTCGGGGTGGCCGGACGCGTCGTCAATGACGGTGTGAGGCAACTGGATTGACCGCAGGCCGCGCTCAGGCCTGCCGGCGCAGCGCCGCGCTGAGGTGATGCTGCAGGGGCTGCCCGACAGCGCCCATCCGCACCGAATACGACAGCTCGTCGCCGTCAACGCGGATGGTGCGGCCCAGCGCGGTCACCTCTTTGGCGGTGGGCGTGAGTCCGACGTCCGTTGTGGACAGCTCGATTTCGATGACACCGTCGCTGACCGTCAACGTGCCCACCTCGATTTCGGTGATGCCGCTCGGGTGGGCGAGCACCAGTTCGACCTGACCGGGCTGCGGCGCGCGCAGGTATCCGACCTCGGCGTGCAACGGCTTGCCGTCGGCCACCGCCTTGGTCCTTTGGGCGTATCCCAGAAAGGGCTTGCCGACGTGGGAGAACACGACCTCTTCGAGGTAGTCGAAGGGCTGGATCGTCGGATACTCGCCCGAGCCCTGGCCCGCCCACGTCCCCAGGAGCGGTGCGAGGGCAGCGATGTCGGGATGCAAGTCGGGGGGCATGAAACTGAGACTAGCCCGGCGACGACGCAGCCCGCCGTGCCGTCAGGTCGGCGTCGTCACCTGGCGGTGTTCGCGCAGCGCCTGGATCTCACGCTCGAAGTCGTCCGCCGACTCAAAGGAGCGATACACCGACGCGAACCGCAGGTAGGCCACCTCATCGAGGTCGCGCAGCGGGCCGAGGATGGCCAGGCCGACCTCGTGGCTGGCGACCTCGGGGGAACCCGCGGCACGCACCGTGTCCTCGACCTGCTGGGCCAGCAGGTTCAGCGCGTCGTCGTCCACCTGGCGGCCCTGGCAGGCCCGGCGGACACCGCTGATCACCTTCTCCCTACTGAAGGGTTCGGTGACTCCGCTGCGTTTGACCACGGCGAGCACCGCCGTCTCCACGGTGGTGAAACGCCGCCCGCACTCGGGGCACGATCGGCGGCGCCGAATGGCCTGCCCCTCATCGGTTTCCCTCGAATCGATCACCCGGGAATCGGGATGGCGACAGAACGGGCAATGCATGACCGCTCCTTCGCCGTGCCGACATCCAGGTACCGCAGCACTTCGAGCGTACTCGCGCCGTTAGCCGACCGGGGCGATCAGGGTCTGGCCGGCCACCAGGGCCGGCGAGTTCATGTCGTTGAGTTCGCGGATGCGGTCGGCGACTTGGCGCGCCGGCGCGTCGGGTGCCACCCGGTGGGCGACGTCCTGCAGCGACTCCCCCGCCTCGACGCGGACGACGGCCAGCCGGTCCGGGACGTGAGCGGCCGAGCTGCCCGAGTCGCCGTTTAGCACCTGGCCGACGTTGCCGACGAGGCCCAGCCACAGGGTGATGGCGCCGGCGGCCAGCGCGAGCCAAATGGTGGTCGTCACCGTGACGGGCCGCTTGCGGTGCGGCGCGCCGGACATCGCGATCCCGGTGCCGTGATAGCGGGTGGGCGCGCCGGCCGGCCGCGTCGGGCCGGGCCTACGGGAGCGGGCCAGGCCCTCCCGGCCGTAGCGAAGCCCCTGAACCGGTCCGTTGACCGGACGCCGAGGGTTGCTGGTACGCGGCGCCAGCGTGTGGATGGTTGTCATCTGCGTTCCTCCGGTCAACTATTCTTCGCTCAGCTGTTCGACTGTATCGCTCGTGTGTTCGAAATCCGAACATGTGAGCGAAGCGTGTCGCACGAGTCGAACGCTAGACCACCCCACCGACAAGTCCGTGGGCGCTAGAGCTGACATGCGGCTGAAATACCCGATCCGTCGAAGAGTTACACCTTTGTGATTCAAGACATCAGACGCCGTTTTGGCGGAGTCGGTAGGATCCCGACACGCTAGTCGAACACATGTTTGATTCTTGGGCCCGGTGGGGTTACATTCAGTGCCATGAGCGACAGCAACGACACCTCATCGGCGGGCACGGACGGTCGGCTGCACGCCGTGGATTCGACGCTGACCGAACGGCAGCGCACCATCTTGAACGTCATTCGCGCGTCGGTCACCAGCCGCGGTTACCCGCCGAGCATCCGGGAGATCGGCGACGCCGTCGGCCTGACGTCGACGTCTTCGGTGGCCCATCAGCTGCGCACCCTCGAGCGCAAGGGCTACCTGCGCCGCGATCCGAACCGTCCCCGGGCGGTCGACGTCCGCGGCGCCGACGACGAGATGGCGGCGCCGGCCACGGAAGTCGCCGGTTCGGATGCCCTTCCGGAGCCGACGTTCGTTCCCGTCCTGGGCCGCATCGCGGCCGGCGGGCCCATCCTCGCCGAGGAAGCCGTCGAGGACGTCTTTCCGTTGCCGCGCGAGCTGGTCGGCGAGGGGACGCTGTTCTTGCTCAAGGTCGTCGGGGACTCGATGGTCGAGGCGGCCATCTGCGACGGCGACTGGGTGGTGGTCCGGCAGCAGAACGTCGCCGACAACGGCGACATCGTGGCGGCCATGCTCGATGGGGAGGCCACCGTCAAGACGTTCAAGCGTGCGGGCGGTCAGGTGTGGCTGATGCCGCACAACCCGGCGTTCGATCCCATTCCCGGCAATGACGCGACCGTGCTCGGCAAGGTCGTCACGGTGATCCGCAAGGTATAGCCGGCGGCCGGGGTCAGTCCGCCTTGTGAAAGCCGTTGGCCTGCGCCACTTCTTCGCTGGACAACCAGAGTTCGGCGAGCGTGTCGTGGTAGAGCTCGCTGCCCGGCGTGTAGTACAGCCCGAAGCGGGCGCTCGCCTTGATCGGGTAGCCCTCGGGCACCTGGTAGGGGTCCTCCAGCGGTAGGTGGATCGTGGGGCGCCCGGCCGGGCCGGCCCCGGCTCCGCTGTCCTCGTCCTCCGCGGCCGCGTGCCGCCCGCCGCGCTGTTCGGCCGCCGGGGCCGCGGGCACGGCGTCGGCCTCGACATCTTCCACGGCATCTTCCACGGCATCGGCAACGTCCGCCGGGACGTGCGGTACGGCGACGTCCGGGTACTCGGCCTCGGGGGCGCCGGCCTCGGGGACGCCGGGCTCGAATTCGGTGTCCGGGGGCGTGTGTGGCACGGCGACGTCGAGGTATTCGGCCTCGACGTAGTCATCGTCGGCCCGGACGGGCTCCGGGTAGGCGGGCTCGGGCACGTCGTCGACGTACTCGGCTTCGACGTAATCGGACTCGGCGTAGTCGGCTTGCGCGTAGCCGGGTTCGGCGTGATCCGGTTCGGCATAGTCGGATTCGGCGTATTCGGACTCGGGGTAGCCGGATTCGGGGTAACCGGGTTCGGCCTCGGCGTAATCGGATTCGGCCTCGGGGTAGCCGGCCTCCGCCAACGTGGCCGGCGAGACGGCGGCGAAGGAGTCGGTGTCCACCGCGTCGGGATCCTCGTCGGCCCGGTAGGAATCCTCGTCCGCACCGCCCCGGCGCCAGCTCACCCGGCCGCCGCCCTCGGCATCGGCCCCTTCCGGCTGGCGGGCGAAGTGGTCGGTGGCGACTTCGTCGCGTCCCCAGTGTTGGTCGCCCGCGGCGTCGTAACCGGCATCGAGGTCGCGGTGGGGCTCGTAGCCGACGTCCGCGCGGGCGGCGCGGCGCCGGCGCCAGCCGAGGGCCAGCAATCCCGCCAGGACGATCAGCACGAGCACCGGAATGGCGGCCAGCAGCCACCACCACTGCCAGGTGAACTTCTTGGCGTGGCTGGGCATCGCCGAGTTGCTCGGCTGGTTCTGCCCCGACACCTGCAGGCCGGACAGCAGCGGCGCCAGATTGGCCGGGTCGGTGCTGAACGTGTTCTTCGCCCGGTTCCACGAGACCTTGCCGCCGGTGAACTGCTGGGAGACGACGTCGCCGTCGACGGCCTGGTCGCCGACGGGCGCGCCCAGCTTGCCGGTCGGCCCGCGAAGCTTGTCCCACGCCGCCTTCATGGCGCCGCGCACCACGAACGCGCCGTGCTCGGACGTCCAGAAGATCACCGGCTTGTCGGCACCGGAGAAGGGGACGACGCGGCTGGACGGGATGCCGCCGTCGGATTCGTTGGCGGTGGGGAAACCCAAATCGCTGCCGGCCGGCCCGCCCAGCGCGTCGTATTTGGCCAGGATGTTGCTCTCGATGGCGTTCGCGCCGGTGGCGGGGCTGAAGAACACCTTCCCGTTGGCGAAGTCCTGGACGATCCCGTCGCCGCCGATCGCGTACTGCGCGCCCTTCTTGACCCCCAGCGTCCCATTCGGTCCGCCGGCGGCCCGCCACGCCATGTTGATGGCCGCGGTGGGATCGATCGCCACCTGCAGGCCCTTCAACTGGTCGGCCAACGCCGGCGGCTCGGTGGTGAACTGCTTCGTCTGCCTGTTCCACGAGACCTGACCGCCGCTGAACTTCTGCGCGGACACCTCGCCGTTGTACGTCTCATCGCCGACCGGGACCCCGAGCACGCCGCCGGAACTGCCGAGCTTGTCCCAGGCGGCGTTGATCGCGCCGCGCACCACGAACGCGCCGTGGTCGGGCGTCCAGAAGATCACCGGCTTGTCACTCGCCGAGAAGGTCGCCACCCGGCTGTCGGGTCCGGCGAGGCCGGGCACCTCATTGATGGCGGGGAAACCCAAGTCGCTGCCGGCGGGACCGCCCAGCATCTCGTATTTGTCCAGGATCGGACCGTAGACGAATTTGGCGCCCGTCGCGGGGGTGAAAAACATCTTGCCGCCGTCGAAATTCAGCTCGAAACCGTCACCGGCGGGGTACACATCGCCCTTGCGGGGGCCCAGGGGCGAACCGTCGCCGCCCGCCTTCTCCCACGCGGCCATCATGGCGGCCTCGGCGTCGCCGATCGGAGACGCCGCCGCCGGTGAGGCCAGCAAGCCGAGGGCCAGTGCCGTGGCGGCCAAGCTGACCAGCGCGCTCCCGATCAGCCCGCGCATGTGACCTCTCTGCCCGTTCACCAAGCCTCCCAGCCGACGGCTGCGCCCCGACCTGCGGCCATGCCCGTGCCTGCACAGCCGGCGAGCGGGCCGTCGCACGACCGCGGGGACGCAGCCCCGTTCCGATCCGCGTTATCGCCGCGCTCGGACAACTTTGCTCCCGCCGACGAACAATGCGAAGTCAAATCACGAATATTACAAAAACGGATACCACGCCGATGTCGAAATGATGCCGAGCCACGCTCAAATCCCAATACGGCACAGCCTCGGCGGTGCGCCATTACGCCGCCGACGAACCCAAAACGCATGGGGCGACGGTACGTGAAGCCATTAACTGGTCAACGATCCACCCGAACAAACGGACCCGGCCCGCGCAGCGGTTTGCCGTCGAGGTCCGAATTGGCCGTTTCCGCTGACTAAGTGCTAGACCCCGAGGCTGCGGCCGATGATCTCTTTCATGATCTCGGTGGTGCCGCCGTAGATGGTCTGCACCCGCGCGTCCAGATAGGCACGGGCGACCGAGTATTCGCGCATGTAGCCGTACCCGCCGTGCAATTGCAGGCAACGGTCGATCAGGTGCACCTGCTTTTCGGTCGAGTACCACTTGGCCATCGCCGCTTGTTCCGCGGTCAGCTTCTTGTCCAGGTGCAACCGGATGAACTCGTCGACCATGATGCGCACGACGGTGGCCTCGGTCGCGAGCTCGGCAAGCACGAAGCGGCTGTTCTGGAAACTGCCGATCGGCTTGCCAAAAGCCTTGCGCTCCTTGGTGTATTGCAGCGTGTGCTCGAGCACCTGCTCCATGGCCGCGGCCGCCATGATGGCGATCGAGATGCGCTCCTGCGGCAGGTTCTGCATCAGGTAGATGAACCCCATGCCCTCCTGCCCCAGCAGGTTCTCGGCGGGAACCTTGACGTCGGTGAACGACAACTCGGCGGTGTCCTGCGCGTCCAGCCCGATCTTGTCCAGGTGCCGGCCGCGTTCGAAGCCCTCCATGCCGCGTTCCACCACGAGCAACGAAAAGCCCTGCGCCCCTTTGTCGGGATCGGTCTGCGCCACCACGATCACTAGGTCGGCGTTGATTCCGTTGGTGATGAACGTCTTTGCGCCGTTGAGCACGTAATGGTCGCCCTGCTTGACCGCGCGTGTCTTGATGCCCTGCAAGTCGCTGCCGGTGCCGGGCTCGGTCATCGCGATCGCCGTGATGAGTTCGCCGGTGCAGAATTTCGGCAGCCAGCGCTGCTTCTGCTCCTCGGTGGCCAGGGCCAGCAGGTAGGGCGCGACGATGTCGTTGTGCAGGCCGAAGCCGATCCCGCTGTAGCGACCGGCGGTGGTCTCCTCGGTGATGATCGTGTTGTACCGGAAGTCGGGGTTGCCGCCGCCGCCGTACTCCTCGGGCACGGCCATGCCCAGGAAGCCCTGCTTGCCGGCCTCCAGCCACACGCCGCGGTCGACGATCTTCGCCTTCTCCCATTCGTCGTGATGGGGCGCGACGTGACGGTCGAGGAAGCCCCGGTAGGACTCGCGGAACAGGTCGTGTTCCGGCTCGAAAAGAGTGCGCTGGTACTTGACGGCACTGCCCATGTGGATGACCTCCGGCGACTGGAAACTCTGCCGCCCAACATATACCAACCAGACGGTTGGTCGGCAGCGGCCGGGGTCCGGGTCACCCCGGTAGGTCAGTCGGCCGAGAACTCCTGCAGGCGGCCGGCCAGCGCCACCGGAACCCGGGCCTTGATCCGGGTGCCGTCGGGGCTGTGCTCCTCTTCCTGCACCCGCCCGTCGGCGTGCAGCCGGGCCACCAGGTCACCGCGGTGATACGGGATCACCACGTCCACGGCCGTGTCGGCGGGGACGGCCAGCTCGCCCATCCGGCGCCGCAGCGCGTCGATGCCCTCACCCGTCCTGGCCGAGACGAAGACGGCGCCGGGCAGCGCGTGCCGAAGCTCGGCAAGCGTGAGGCCGCTCGCGGCGTCGACCTTGTTCACCACCAACAACTCGGGCGGCGGGTCGCCGTGATGGTCGGCGATGACGTCGGAGATCACCTCTCGAACCGCGTTGATCTGGGCCAGCGGGTTGGCGTCGGAGCCGTCCACCACGTGCACCAGCAGGTCGGCGTCGACGACCTCCTCCAGCGTGGAGCGGAACGCCTCGACCAGTTGCGTGGGCAGGTGGCGGACGAACCCGACGGTGTCGGTGAGCACCAGCGGGCGACCGTCGTCGAATTCGGCGCGTCGCGTGGTGGGCTCCAGCGTGGCGAACAGCGCGTCCTGCACCAGCACACCCGCGCCGGTCAGCGCGTTGAGCAGGCTCGACTTGCCGGCGTTGGTATAGCCGACGATGGCGATCGACGGCACCTCGCTGCGCAGGCGGCGGCTGCGCTGGGTGTCGCGAACCTGCTTCATGTCCTTGATTTCGCGGCGCAGCTTCGCCATGCGTTCGCGAATGCGGCGGCGGTCGGTCTCGATCTTGGTTTCACCGGGACCGCGCAGGCCCACGCCGCCCCCGCTGCCACCGGCGCGGCCACCGGCCTGCCGGGACATCGACTCACCCCAGCCGCGCAGCCGCGGCAGCATGTACTCCATCTGCGCCAGCGACACCTGGGCCTTGCCTTCCCGGCTGGTGGCGTGCTGGGCGAAGATGTCCAGGATCAGCGCGGTGCGGTCGATGACCTTGACCTTCACCGCCTTTTCCAGTGCGGTCAGCTGCGCCGGGGACAGCTCACCGTCACAGATCACGGTGTCGGCGCCGGTCGCCAGCACGACCTCGCGCAACTCCTGGGCCTTGCCCGACCCGATGTAGGTCGACGGGTCGGGCTTGTCGCGGCGCTGGATGAGACCTTCGAGCACCTGGGAGCCGGCCGTCTCCGCGAGGGCGGCCAACTCGGCCATGCTGGCCTCGCTGTCGGCGGCGGTGCCGTCGGTCCACACGCCGACCAGGACGACGCGTTCCAGCCGAAGCTGGCGGTACTCGACCTCGGAGACGTCGGTGAGTTCCGTGGACAGGCCGGCGACGCGGCGCAGCGCCGACCGTTCTTCCAGGGCGAGCTCGCCGGTGCTTGGCTCCTCAACTGCGGGAGCGAAATTGAGCGATTCAGGATGTGTCATAGGCAATACAAGATGATGCACGGCGAATCGGCGCCGCGCACTCGAATTAACGCTCCTGCGCGTCCCACCATTCCCCGCTGACCTCCCCGTGCGCGACCAACACCGACGGCCCCCGCAGGTAGCTGGTGGCGTCGGTGACGGTGACGACGACCTCGCCGCCGGGCACCCGCACCGTCAGCGTGCCGGTGGCCGCCCCGCCGGCCGCCAGCGCGGCCACGGTGGCCGCGACCGTGCCGGTGCCGCAGGAGCGGGTCTCGCCCACGCCCCGCTCGTGTACCCGCATCCGCACCGCGCCATCCGTCGGCGCGGTGAGAACTTCGACGTTGACCCCCTCCGGGAACTGGGCGTGGTCGAAGTCCACCGGGGCCGCCACGTCGAGGCGGGCCAGCCCCTCGGCGGTCAGGCCGGGGTCCACGCACGCCAGGTGGGGATTGCCGACGTCGACGGCCAGGCCGGAGAACCGGCGGCCGCCCACCACGGCGCTTCCGCCGCCGAGCGTGTTGGCCTTGCCCATGTCGACGGTGATGTCGGCGTGGGTCGCGTCGGCACCGTGCACCGTGATCGGTCGGGCGCCGGCCGGCGATCCGACGACGAACTCGTCGCGGGCCTCCATGCCGCTGGCGCGCAGGTAATGGGCGAACACCCGGACGCCGTTGCCGCACATCTGGGCGATGGAACCGTCGGCGTTGCGGTAGTCCATGTACCAGTCGGCCGGGGCCACGCCGTCGGGCAGCCGGTCGAGCACGCCGGCCGACAGGGCGGCGCCCGCGGTGGTGACCCGAAGCACGCCGTCGGCGCCCAATCCGCGCCGCCGGTCGCACAGGGCGGTGACCCGGGCGGGGGTGAGATCGAGCGTGGCCTGCGCGTCCGGGAGCAGCACGAAGTCGTTCTCCGTACCGTGGCCCTTCGCGAATCTCACGTGCTCAGGATACGTGGCCCCAGGCCCGCAGGGCCCCGTCGACGAGCGTGGCCGGGTCCGCCGCGTCCAGCCAGTTCACCCGGTGGTCGCGGCGGAACCACGACCGCTGCCGCCGCACGTAGCGCCGGGTGCCCACATAGGTCAGTTCCCGCGCGTCGCGCAGTCGGTCGGCGCCGCCGCCGGCGTCGAGCGCCGCGATCACCTGCGCGTAGCCCAGGGCCCGCGACGCCGTCACCCCGTCCCGCAGACCCGCGTCCAGCAGCGCGACCACCTCGCCGACCAGGCCCCGGTCGAACATGTCGTCGGTGCGCCGGGCCAGCCGCTCATCGAGGACCGTTGTCTCGCAATCGAGGCCGACAATCGCGGTGCCCCATCTCGGGGAACCGATGCGGGGTGCGGACGCGGCGAACGGCCGGCCGGTCAGCTCGATCACCTCGAGCGCGCGCACGGTCCGCCGCGCGTCGGTGGGCAGGATGGCCGCGGCCGCGGCCGGGTCGCGGCGCGCCAGCTCGGCGTGCAATCCGCCCACCCCCACCTCGGCCAGCCGCTGTTCCCAGCGCGCCCGCACGGCGGGATCGGTGGCCGGGAACGACCACCCGTCGAGCAGGGATTGCACGTAGAGCATGGACCCGCCCACGATGATGGGCACCGCGCCGCGGGCCGCGATCGCCTCGATGTCCGCGGCGGCGGCGCTCTGGTAGCGGGCGACGGTCGCGGTCTCGGTGACGTCGAGGACGTCGAGCTGGTGGTGCGGGATGCCGCGGCGCTGGTCGGCGGGCAACTTCGCGGTGCCGATGTCCATCCCGCGATACAGCTGCATCGCGTCGGCGTTCACGATTTCGGCGCCGGGGTCGAGCCGTTCGGCCACGTCGAGCGCCAGCTGCGACTTGCCGGTGCCGGTGGGGCCGATGATCGCCAGTGGTCGCACGGCCACCTCAGGGCTGCCAGGCGCCCGCGAAGTAACCGACGCCGTAGGGCGCACCGCGGTACAGCTCCTTGGCCGACCGCGGCCCGGGCTCGGCCAGGCCCGCGAGCACCTGAAAGGCCACGCGCCCGAGGATCTGTTGCGGCAGCCGCGTCAGGGCGGCGATGTCGCCGGTTGCCAGCGCGTCGTCCAGGACCAGCTGCGCGTCGGCGTTGGCCGGGTCGTAGCCGCCGGGGGCGGCCGGTGTCAGGGTGTTCGCGCCGTCGGCCACCACCAGCACCCCGATGGGTTCCGGCGCCCGGTCGATCTCGGCGCGCAGGTCGCGGCCGCGGGCCAGCGCGGTGCCCGCGTCAAGACCGGCCGGGTAGATCCGCGCCTCCGCGGTCGCGTCGGGCCGGACCCGGCCCCGGACCCAGCCGGCCAGCAACGCGCACACGGGCAACTCGGCGGGCGGTTCGGGGTGGGCCCGCGGGGAAAGCCGAACCCCGACGTCCGCGCCGAAGCCCGCGAACGTCCCGGCCGTGTCGGGACCCCACAGTTGGTCACGCTCGCCGGTCCCGACGACGGCCCAGCGCGCGGGCAGGAAGGCGGCCGCCGCCAGCACCGCGGCCGCCAGGTCGGTCACCTCCGCGGCGGCCGCTCCGGCGAGCTCGGGCACGAGCAGCGGGGTCGACGGAACGATCGCGATGCCGCTGAGCACGCCACCAAACTAACGTTTCGCCGTCGCGAGGCGGTCAGGCCTCGGCCGGCGCCGCCAAGACCGGATCGTTAAAAGGGTCGGCCAGGCTCCCGTCGTCTCGCCCGACCTCGGCGACCATGGTGGCGGCCTCGCCGCGGGCCAGCATGACGGTGGCGACGATCACCATCGCGATCGCGGCGACCAGAAGTACGGCCTTCGGCCCGTCGGCGTTCAGGGTTTCGTCGAGCACAAAGATGCCGAGCAAACCGGCGACGACGGGCTTGGCCACCGTCATCGTCGGCATGGACGCCGTCAGCGCGCCGGCGCGGAACGCCGACTGCTGGAAGATCATCCCGGTCAGCGCCAGCAGCAGCCACGGCACGAACTCGGGCGAGGTCACGACGGCCAGTGCGCCGTCCTCGCCCAGCTCGACGATGCCCTTGGTGAGCACCGCGAACAACGCCAGCGCCGAGCCCGCCACCACCGCGAGCAGCGCGGCCGCGATCGGCCTGCCCTTCCAGATCCGCGCGGCGACCACGCACGCCACCAGCAGCGGCACCATCACCGCGGCCACGATGGCCCACGTCTCGACCGAGGCGCGCTGGTTCCCGGAGGCCGGGTCGCCGACGATGATGACCACCGCCAACGCGCCGGCCAACACGATCGCCCACACCCACTCAAAGCGGGTTACCGGGCGCTTGGTCAGGCGCGCGTAGATCGGCAGGGCGAACAGCAGGGCGGTGACCTGCAGCGCGGTCACCAGCACCACCGAGCCCCAGGCGAGGGCCCCGGCCTGCAGGCTGTAGTTGACGATGGCCGCCAGGCCTCCCAGCCACCAACGGGTGTCCCGCAGCGACATCCGGAACAGCTCGAGGTGGCCGACCTCCTTGTCGGTGATCTCCTGTGCCGAGCGCTGACGGATCACGTCGCCGATCGCGGATGCCAACGCCGCGCACAACGCGATCAACGCAGCGACGTCAACTTTCGACATGAGCGGACCCCTCACCTCATGATTGCCCCGACCAGCTTTCCCTGGGGCCCCGGCAAATACACGCAAAATTTGCGATCAGTTCAGCAACAACTGTATGACGTTGCCCACGCTGCTGCTCGCCGACAAAATCATCCTTCAGTTGATACGCGATCAACCTATGCAACGGCTGTGGGCAACCTTCGGTTCAGCCCGGGGGCGGCCGCCCGTTTCGTCGTCCGGGCCGGATACGGATCACAGACACCCGATGCGTCCGCGCCGAGGCATCTTGCGCGGGATCGTCAGGGTGGCGGCGCGTGGGCCGCCAAGCTGCTTGAATACTGTTGAGCAGCTGTTGGGAGGGCCGAGCCGGCCGACCGACGGGTGCAGCAGACGGTGCCGCTACGCGCGGCAGGTGCGCGGAATCTCGACCGCGCGAAGGGTAGGTGACGAGCGCATGACGACAGACGAACCCCGCGGCGGAGACCCGGCTGGGCCGGTGCCCCAACCGGTTTCGCGCCCGGTGCCCCGCCCGGGCCGCGTCGTGGTTGCTGGTGTCGATCTTTTCCGCCTCGGCCAGCAGCGCCTCCTTGGCGGTGGCGTTGGCCCGCAACTCGGCGTCCTTCTCCGCCGTCGCCGCGTTGCGTGCCGTGAAGAACACGTCCTGGGCCGCCTTGAATCGCCGCCACAGGGCGTCGTCGACGTCCCGGGCCGCGCGCCCGGCCGCCTTCCACTCCGTGAGCAGCTTGCGGAACTCGGCGCTGGTGGCGGTCCAGTCCGTCGAATCGGACAACTCCTCGGCGCGTTCGCAGAGCCGCTCCTTGGCCTGGCGCACGCCCATGCGTTCCCGGTCCAGCTCGGCGAAATGGGAGCCGCGGCGGCGGTTGAAGGCCTCTCGGGCCGCCGAATAGCGCTTCCACAGCGCGTCATCGACCTTGCGGTCCAGGCCGCTGATGGTCTTCCACTCTTCGAGGATGGCCCGCAGCCGGTCGCCGGCGGCCTTCCACTGCGTCGAGTTGGCGGCCAGCTCCTCGGCCTCGGCGGCCAGCGCCTCCTTGCGCGCGGTCTGGGTGGCGCGAAGCTCGTCGCGGCGCGAACGCTCCTCGGCGACGGCGGCCTCGGCCTGCTCGACGAGGCTGCTCAGCCGGCCGGCCAGCGCGTCGAGGTCGCCCAGCACGGCCGCGGTCGGCAACGATTCGGCCAGTTCGGAGGCGTGGGCTTTGATCTTGCGGGCGTCACCGGTTCCCGCCGCGAGCCGTTCCTCCATCAGCGTGACCTCGGTGCTGAGGTCGTCGAAGCGGCGGCCGAAGTGGGCGAAAGCGGCTTCCCGGTCACCGGCCTGCCACGAGCCGACGATGCGCTCTCCGCCGGCGGTGATCAGCCAGACCGTGCCGTCGTCGTCGACGCGCCCGAACTGGTGCGGATTGCTGCGCGGGGGCGCCGGCACCGGGGGGGGGGGGGCGCCCAT
>NZ_LZIZ01000070.1:0-7270 GCF_001666915.1 Mycobacterium sp. E3339
ATCAGAATGACCAGCCCGAACAACGTGCCCAGCATGATGACAGCGCCCACGGCCGCACCCCTTCCGATACCACCTCGACGCATTAGATAGTGCACACTATCCTAAAGGCAGTCAACCGTCCGGCGAGGAGCGAACCTGTGCCCCAGCGGCCACCCACCACGAAACGTGGCGCGGCAGACGCGCCGACCCCGGCGAATCGCCGCCCCCGTGGCGCTCCGCGCCAGCTTCTGCTCGACGCCGCCCGGATACTCTTTGCGCGCCAGGACTATCGGAGCACGACGACCCGGGAAATCACCCAGGCCGCAGGCGTCACGGAACACCTGCTGTTCCGGCACTTCGGCTCGAAGGCCGCGCTCTTTCGCGAGGCGCTGGTCCTACCGTTCACCAGCTTCGTCGACGACTTCGGCCGGACGTGGCAATCCGTCATCCCCGAAGAGACGGACGAGGAGGAACTGGCCGGGCTTTTCGTCGGTCGGCTCTACGACGTGTTGGTCGAACACCGGGGCCTGTTGTTGACGCTGATGGCATCGGAAGCCCTGAGCGACGAGGAGGCGGCCGACGCCGGCATCCCCGAAGTTCGACGGGCTTTCACGGTGCTCGGTCAGATCAGCGCCGAGGGCATCAACCTGCGTGGCCTGCGGTCGGAACATCCGGACCTGCCGGCCTACTCGACGGTGGCGATGATCGCCGGCATGGCCGCGTTGCGTTCCACCTACTTCGGCGCCAAGCCGCCGTCGAGAGAAGTGATCGTGTCCGAATTGGTCCAGGCGATCTTGCACGGCTTCCTGCACCGCAACGACTAAGGGAGATCAACCATGCCAGGAACCAGCGCGGTCGACCTGTACTACGACCCGTTCGACTCCGACATCGACGACGACCCGTACCCGGTGTGGAAGCGCATGCGCGACGAGGCGCCGCTGTACTACAACGAGAAGTACAACTTCTACGCGCTGAGCCGGTACGAGGACGTGGCCCGCGAACTGCCGAACTGGCAGACCTACCGGTCTGGGCGGGGGACCACGGCCGACATCTTGTTCGCGAATATCGAAGTGCCACCGGGCATTCTGCTGTTTGAGGACCCACCGCTGCACGACCTGCACCGCAGGCTGCTGTCCCGGGTCTTCACGCCGCGGCGCATGTTGGCGGTGGAGGACCTGGTGCGCGGCTTCTGCGTGCGGGAGCTGGATCCGCTGGTCGGTGCGGGCGGCTTCGATTTCATCGCCGACCTCGGGGCGATGATGCCGATGCGGACCATCGGTTACCTGCTGGGCATACCCGAGGAAGATCAGGCCAAGATTCGCGATCGGGGCGGCGCTTACATCGAGTTGTCCGACGAGCGCGACCCCGCCGCGGTCAACGCGAAGCTGTTCGAGGAGAGCATCGTCGTGTTCGCGGAGTACATCGAATGGCGGGCCGATCACCCGTCCGACGACCTGATGACGGATCTGCTGCGGGCCGAGATCGAGGAACCCGACGGCACCCGGCGGCCGTTGTCGCGGACCGAGGTGCTGGCCTACACCGCGATGATCGCCGGCGCCGGAAACGAGACCACCGCCCGGCTGATCGGTTACATGGGGCAATTGCTGTCGGATCATCCGGATCAGCGGCGAGAGCTTGTCGCCGACCCGTCCCTGATTCCCGGCGCGGTCGAGGAGACGCTGCGTTACGAGCCGCCGTCGCCGGTGCAGGCCCGCTACGTCGCCCAGGACGCCGAACTCTACGGCCGGGTGGTGCCGGAGGGCTCATACATGTTGCTGCTCAACGGTTCTGCCAACCGCGACGATCGTCACTTCGACGATCCCGAGCGTTACGACATTCACCGCCAGGGTGGCCATCTGAGCTTCGGGCAGGGCCTGCACTTCTGTCTCGGCTCGGCGCTGGCCCGGATGGAGGGCCGGGTGGCGCTCGAAGAGGTGCTCAAGCGCTGGCCCGACTGGGAGGTCGACTACGCCAACGCCCAGCGGGCGCACACCGCCAGCGTGCGCGGCTGGGCGCGGTTACCGGTGGTCACCGACTGACGGCCTGGCACTCCCCGTCGAGCGTCACGCCAGCGTGACGCGGGGTGTCGAGCGTCACGCCAGCGTGACGTTCGGCGCAAAGCTAGGAACCGCTTACGTCCACCAACACCGCGCCGTCGGGCACGTTGCCGAGGGTCTGCAGCGGGATGTCGTCGCCCTGGGCCGTCAGCCGAACGATCTGGGCCAGCTGGTCGGGCGCGTCGCATTGCAGGTAGTGGTCGGCCCCGGGTATCACCCAGTAGCGGTTGCGGCCGGGCTTGTTCTTCAGGTACGTCTGCCAGACGTGGTTGGGCACGCGCAGCGGTGAGACGTTGTCGTGCAGCCCCCACACCACCGTGGTGTCGACCGGGCTCTTGGAAAGCGCCTCCAACCAACCGGTTTCGTCCGCCGCCCGCTCGTGCAGGTATTGGATGGTGTCCGGCAGGACGCGGATGCCGTCGTTGTGGGCGAAGCATTTCGCCAACGCGGCGATCTCCGGGTCGTCCAGCGTTCGGCGCGGCATGAAGGTGCTGGCTCCCAGGCCGGCCGCCAGCATCTCCGGTGTCGTCGCGGCGGCGGTGGGCCGACCCGTCGCGGAGTCGAGCAGAGCGGTCTGAAAGACCGTGAGATTGGACAGCGGCAGATAGATGTTGGCGTTCGTCAGGATGAGGTCGAGGGGTAGGGACGGCGGGTCCAGCGCCGCCAGCAGCTCCAGCGCGATCATACCGACGCTGCTGCCGCGGTCGTGGGTAAGCATGCGGAACTCGGACAGATTCCACACCTGGGTGATGGCGTAGACGAGCAGGCGCGCGTCGTCGTAGAGCGAATACACGTAGGGCTCAGGCGGTTTGTCGGAGAGGCCGTAGCCGGGGAAGTCGAGCAGGTAGATGTCGAATTCAAAGCCCAAATCGCCCACCAGGCCGTGATAGTCGATGCTCGAGGTCGGGAAGCCGTGCACGAGCACCAAGGCGGGCGCGCCCGGTGTCCCGCAGCGGCGACTGAACACCGCGACTTCGTGCCCATTGTTGGCGGCGGTCGTTGACCGCCAACGCAGTTCCGTGCCGCCGCTTTGCCACTCCGCGAAGATGTCCAAGCTGCCAGCATCGCAGAGCGGGTCGCGGTTAACAACCATGCGTCAGCACCGCCCCGTCACGGGCACGTGACGTGCACCCCGAAAGTGACCGGGCGCGTGGCGCTTTGGCCGGGGGTGGTCGCCTCGCCGGTCCCGGTCACCGTGTAACTCTTGCCCTCCTTGGTCGCTTGCACCTGGGTCGCCGACCTGGCGGCCTGGTAGGGGAGTTGGTACTGGCCAGCGGCGAGCGTGAGCGAGATCGCGAATCCGTCGACCATGGGCGGTTTCTCGTCCGAGAGGGCCAAGGACACCGACGCCGTATCGTCGCGCACGCTGATCCGGGTGGTGAGGTCGCCCGACTCGGGTGGTGACGCGTTGGGTTGCGCCGCCGCACTGGTGCATTCGACCCCGGCGGTCATCGTGTGTTTGTTTCCGTCGATCATCACGGTCGTGGTTACCGAAGCCGGGCTCGCACTCGGGGCGGTCGCCGGCTGGCCGCCCTTGCCCGAACAGCCGGAGATACCGGCGGCCAGCGCGATGCCGGCGGCCGCCAGCGCGTACGGATTCGTCATCTCACCTCCCTTGCCAGCGAGGACTATAGGACCCATTCGTTTCGGGAAGGTCTCCTTTTCCTGGCGGCCAGTCGACCGCGGGGTTTACCGCCACGCTTCCCAATTCACCATGCTGCGCAGCGGTCCGGCGAACACCGGCCGCACCGCGCCCGACCGCCAGCGCCCTTCGATGGCCGGCGCCAGGGCGTCGGTCGTGGTCAGCGGGTCGTCGTCGAGGTAGATGACGGTGATGTACTGGTGGTCCGTTCGCCATCCTCGCGGAAGGCGGTTCCAGCCCGCGCTCGAACCGAAGGTCCACGCCCCGGCCGCGCCCGGCGTATCGAGCAGCGCCGGGTGGTGCTCGGCGTGCAGCCATTGCAGCCACTCGTCCGGACGGCGTCCGTCGACCGGTTCCTCGACGAGGAGGACGACGCCGCGGTGCGGCCGAAACGGCACCACCTCGGGGGATATCAGCGCCCGCGGCGAGGATCGCCACTGCAGCAGGCGCAGCCCGGCCACTTGCAGGGACGGGCGGACGACGGGGAACCGACCGTTCTCGCGCAGCGTGCGTCCGAGCGCGACGAAGTCGTCGAAGGTCTCCTCGACGGGATCGCTCACCAGGTAGTGCACCGCGTTGCCGATCTCGCCCAGCGGACCGTCGGCCGCCAGGCGGTGTTGGGGATAGTCGCCGTCGGCGATCCAGCGCAGCCCGTGCACGATGCCTGGCAGTTGATACTGCTCGGGCATGTGATCGAGCAGGTGCCAGCGCAGATAGCTGCCGTCGTCGTCGTCGGCCGGCGCGGTGAGGCTGAATATGCCCGCCCTGACGCGAATCACGCGGCGCCGCCGGGGGAGTGCAACTCGGCCAGCGCTTGGAGGCTGTCCAGGTAGTGCTGCAGCGAGGTGTGGCGGAAGACGGCGGGCACGATGGTGGCGCCGTGCTCGGCGGCCTCGCCGACGGCGTCGCGGGTGCGCTCCGGCTCGTTGATCGGGTCCAGCGCAGCGGCAGTCGGCAGGACGACCTCGAACCCCGGCCGAAGCTCGAAGCGGCGCAACCAGTCTCGGGCTTCGGACAGGCTCACGGCAAAGGGCGCCCAGCCGTCGGCCAGGGTCGCGGCGCGGCGCAACGAACGTAGCGTGCGCCCGCCCACCCAGATCGGGACCCGATCCTGCACCGCGCAGGGGTCGACGACCATGCCGCCAAACGAATAGAACTCGCCGCGGTAGGCGGGTTCGGGCGCCGACAGCGACGCGCGCAGCGCCCTGAGCGCGTCGTCGCCCCGCGGTCCGCGGTCGTCGAAGGGCGCATCGAGGAGCTCGAACTCCTCCTTCAGGCTGCCGACGCCGACCCCGAGGATGAGCCTGCCGTTGCTGACCCTGTCCAGCGTGCCGTAGCGCTTGGCGATCTCGAGCGGATGGTGGTATCCGAGTACCAGCACGTTGGTGGCCAACCGAATTCGTTGCGTGCGCGCCGCCAGGTAGCCGAAGGTGGCCAGCGGATCCCAGTAGCGGGTGCCGCGGCGGTGCGTCTCGGCCGCGGGCAGCGCGATGTGTTCGCTGCAGGTCAGGTGGTGATAGCCGAGCCGATCCGCGGCCTCGGCGATAAGGGCCAGGTCCTCGATCGAGGCGTCCTTCTCCCAGTCGCCGCTGGCCTTCGGGAACATCGTCACCACGGGCGTGGCCACGGAGAGTCGTGGGGCGCTCATCCCTGCATGTACCCCCCGGCGTCGACGGGGATCGATTGGCCGGTGATGGTCCGGCTTTCGTCGCTGGCCAGAAACAGGGCGAGGTTGGCGACGTCGTCGGGCGAGGAAATGGCGCGCAGCGCAACCCCTTTGAGCGCTTTCTCGCGTTGGGCGGCGACGTCGACCCCTTGCTCTTCGGCCGTGCGCTGCACCCATCGACGCCACAACTCGGTGTCGATGGCGCCGGGCACGATGCAGTTGCAGCGGATGCCATAGGGGCCGACCTCCAGCGCGACCGTCTTCGTGAAGGCCCGAAGGGAGGCCTTGGCGGTGACGTAGTGGCTCTTGCGGACGACGCCGGAATAGCCTGCCGTGGAGGAGAAGTTGAGGATGACGCCGCGACGGCGCGCGAGCATCGACTGGTTGAGCACTTCGCGGGTGCACAGCATCGCCGCGGTCACGTCGATGGCGATGGTGGCGTTCCAGTTGTCCAGGGTCTGCTCCCAGATCCAGCGGTCCTGCCCGGGGGCGGCGGCGTTGTTGCACAAGATGTCGACATGGCCGAACTCGTCGACGGCTCGCGACACCATGGCGGCGACGTCGCGCTCGTCGGTCACGTCCGCGCGCATCGCGATGGCCCCGGGACCGGCCGCTTCGGCGGCGGCGCGCACCAGCTCTTCGCGTCGCGCGGCCAGCAAGACCTTGGCGCCCTGGGAGACGAAGCGCGAGCCGAGCACGGGTCCCAGGCCGGTGCTCGCGCCGGTGATGATCGCGACCTTGCCGTCCAGCCGGCCGGTCATTGCGTTGCGGGCACGCATGTTTCGATCCACGCGTGGATTCGTTCGGCGACGGCGAGCCAGCCAGGGTCGAGCATCATGTCGTGGCTCATCTTAGGGAAGATTTCGGCTTGCGTGCCGTAGGCGGCCGCGGTGGCCTGGACTTCCCGTTGGGTGAAGCACACGTCGTCTTCGGCGCCCAACACCAACAGCGGGGCGGTGACGAGGTGGGGCCTGGGCAGGTCATGCCAGAGCATGTCGATCGCGATCCTCAGGGCGTACTCCTCGCAGAGTTCCGCGGCATAGCGCGCAACGTCGGCTTCGCAGTGCGACGGCGAGAAGAAGGTTTCGCGGGCCAATTCCGGCGTGGCGCCGACACCGCGCAGCGACCTGGTCATCGCCAGGCCGCTGGCGGTGTACCACGGGTGCCGCTTGAACCGGCGCGCCAGGAATCCCAGGATGCCGTTCGGGGGTGCGGAGGCGAGTAGTACGGCGGCCGCAGCCTCGTGTGACTCCAGATACTTCTGCACCACGAAGCCGCCCAGGGAATGCCCGACCACCACCGGCCGTTCGCCCAGTCCGTCGGCAACGGATGCGACGTCGGCGACGAAATCCGCGATCGAGCACAACCGCATGGATCTGGGCGCCGGACTGCTTCCGTGACCGCGCAGGCTCAGCGCCAGCGCCCGGTGGCCCTTGTCCGCGAAGTAGTCCAGGAAGTGCTCGTCCCAGCACCAGGCGCCGTGCCACGCCCCGTGCACGAATAGCACCGGAGGCTGGTGGGATTCGCGGCCGGGCGTTCGTTCGATCACTTCGAGCATGTGCGGGACTCCTCCGTGGGCCACGCCCCCCGGTCGGCTGCAACGCCGCTGAGATTAGCCGTTGACGTGCGCATGGGGACCGGAATCGGCCAAGCCACGCCGTCTCGTGGGGTTTACTGATGCGGTGGGTGTAGATGGGGAGCGGCGCACGCTGGTGCTGTCCGCCTTTCCGGGCGAGGCCGACGCCGTGCTGTCCCACACCACGCTCGATGCCGATCCGGTGGTGATCGCCGACCGGCGGCGCTTCTATCTCGGCTCGATCGCCGGCAACAGGGTGATCGTCGCGATGACCGGCATCGGCCTGGTGAACGCCGTCGACACCACCGAGGCCGCGCTCACCCGCTTCCCTCGCGATTCCATTGCCGCCG
>NZ_LZIZ01000071.1:0-551 GCF_001666915.1 Mycobacterium sp. E3339
CGTCCAACACCGCCGCGAGGCGTTCGACCACGCCGTCGGCCCGTTCGGCCGCGGCCTGCAGCCGCGGCAGCGCGATTCCCTCGATCTCCTCGACGGCGGCGTCCAGCAGCTCGGACTTGTTCGCAAAGTAGTGATACAGGCTGCCGCTGGTGACGTTCGCGGTGCGGGCGATCTCACGGATAGTGGCGCGGGAGTAGCCCGCCGTGGCCACACAACGCATGGTGGCCACGATGATTCGCTGGCGGGTGTCCTCGCCGCTGGCGCCCACCGGGCGTCCCCGCTGCGCCCGCGTCACCGTGCTCCGCCCACTCGCGTGTCCTGTCCGCCGGGCCTCGAAGCCCGACAGCATCGAATATAATCGACTGATCGATTAGCCCGGGGTTCGCGGAGGCAAATGAGCGTTCTGCCGTCACAGCTGGGGCGCCCGGTGGGCGCCGATGGCGAGCAGACCCGCGCGCGCGTCATCGCCGCGGCGATGCGGTGCGTGGCCGAGATGGGCTACTCCCGCACCACTATTCGCGAGATCGCGCGGGCCGCCGACATGACCAGCG
>NZ_LZIZ01000072.1:0-559 GCF_001666915.1 Mycobacterium sp. E3339
CGGCTATCTGGGCCGGGCGGGGTTGACCGGGGCGCGGTTTGTGGCGTGTCCGTTCGGCGGGGTCGGCGCGCGGATGTATCGGACCGGCGATTTGGTGCGTTGGAGCAACGACGGGCAACTGCAATACTTCGGCCGCGCCGACGAGCAGGTCAAGATTCGCGGGTATCGGATCGAGCTGGGTGAAATCCAAACGGCGTTAGGCGCTTTGGATGGTGTCGAGCAGGCGGTGGTGATCGCCCGGGAGGACCGCCCCGGTGATAAGCGGCTGGTCGGCTACATCACCGGCACTGCCGATCCGGTCGCGGTGCGGGCCGGGCTTGCCCAGCGGTTGCCGGGGTTCATGGTGCCCACCGCGATCGTCGGGCTGGCGGCGTTGCCGTTGACCGCCAACGGCAAACTCAACACCCGCGCCCTGCCGGCCCCCGAATACAGTGCCGGTCTTTACCGGGCCCCGCACACCCCCACCGAAGACCTGCTGGCCGGCATCTACGCCGACGTCCTGGGCCTCGAGCGCGTCAGCACCGACGACTCCTTCTTCGAACTCGGCGGCGACAGCATC
>NZ_LZIZ01000073.1:0-7105 GCF_001666915.1 Mycobacterium sp. E3339
GTTGTCAACCAGGACAACGACTTTTCCAGCCGGATTTCCTCGGCGAGGTAGTAGTGCGGGATCTCGCGCTTCGACCGCCCCCGGGCGGCGCCGCTGGGTGTCCCCGGCCGCGCGGCGGCTGGCCCAGTCGCTGGCCGTCGACATCGACGCGGTGACCGGCACCGGCCCGCAGGGCGCGGTCACCATCAACGATGTGGAGCACGCGGCAGCGGCCAAGCCGGCCGCGCCCAAGCCCGTCGCGCAGCCGGGGACCAAGCCCACGGCGGCCGACCGCGCCACGCAGATGCGCAAGTCGATCGCCGCGGCGATGAGCCGGTCGAAGGCTTGGCGGCCGCCTTCGGCGCCGGCCGGGGCGTGGGTCGCTTCTCGGCCTGCTCGCCGGGCGCCGTCAGGGTCGCCAATGTGGTTCCCACCTGGACGGTTTCGCCCACCGGCACCACGAGCTCGTCGACGATGCCCTCCTGCCAGCATTCGACTTCGACCGCGGCCTTGGTGGTCTCGACGATCGCGACGACCTGGCCGCGGGTCACCTTGTCGCCGGGCTTGACCAGCCACTCGTTGAGGGTGCCTTCGTCCATGTCGGAGCCGAGCGAGGGCATCTTGAATTCGATCACGACCCGTCTCCGAACAGACTCTGCACGGCGGCAACGATCTTCGGGGTTTGGGGGAGCGCGGCCTCTTCCAGGTGCTTGGCGTAGGGCATGGGCACTTCGGCGCTGCACACCCGCGCCACCGGCGCGTCCAGATCGTAGAAGGCGCCCTCCATCACGCGCGCGGTGATCTCCGCGGCCAGGCTGCCGGTATGCCAGGCCTCGTCGACCACGACCGCCCGATGGGTCTTGCGGACGGAGTCCAAGATGGTGTCCTCATCGAGCGGTCGGAGCACGCGCAGATCGATTACCTCGCAGTCGATTCCGGCCAGCGACAGCTCATTGGCGGCGTCCAGCGTCTTCGGCAGGCTGCCGCCGTAGGTGATCAGGGTGACGTCGCCGCCCGCGCGGCGGACCGCCGCCCGCGAGATATCGGTCGGGGTCAGAGCGTCGACGTCGGTCGAGGTGTTATAGAGCTGGACGTGCTCGAAGATCACCACCGGGTCGGGGTCGGCCAGGGCGGGCGCCAGCATGCCGTACGCGTCCTCGACGGTGGCCGGCGCCAACACCTTGATGCCCGGGATGTGGGCATACCACGGTTCGAGGCTGTGCGAATGCTGCGCGCCGAGTTGGCGCCCGGCGCCCGTCGCCATGCGCACCACGATCGGCACGGAGAACTGCCCACCGGACATATGGCGCAGGGCCGCAGCGGTGTTGACGATCTGGTCGAGCGCCAGCAGGCTGAAGTTCACTGTCATGACTTCGACGATCGGGCGTAACCCGTTGAGCGCCGCGCCGATCCCGATGCCGACGAACCCCAACTCCGACAGCGGGGTGTCCCGCACGCGGTCGGGACCGAATTCGTCCAGCAGGCCCTTGGAGGCCGCATACGTTCCGCCGTAGCGTCCGACGTCTTCCCCCATCACCACCACGCGCTCGTCGTCACGCAGCGCGTCGCGCATGGCGTCGTGCACCGCGGTGCGGTAGCTGGTCTTCATCGCGCCGTCCCCGGCGTCAGCACGTCGCGTTCGAGATCCGCCACGTCCTCCCACGTTCCGGCCTCGGCGAACGCGACGGCGGCCTCGATCTCGGCGGCGGCCGCATCCTCGATGTCTTGCACGTCGGCGTCGGAAAGCGTGCCGTCGCCCACGCACTTCTCGGTGAACGCCTGGATCGGGTCGCGCTCGCGCCACCGTTCGACTTCGCCCTTGTCCCGGTACAGTTCGGGGTCGAACATCGAGTGTGCGCGGAACCGGTAGGTGCGGAATTCGATGAAGAACGGGCCTCCGGTGTCCCGGACGTGATCGACGCCCTCCTGCGCGGCGGTGTGGCACGCCTCGACGTCCATCCCGTCGACGGCCAGCGTGGGCACCCGATAGGCGGCCGCCTTGACCGTGAGATCGGTCTGCGACTGCGCGCGATCCAACGCGGTTCCCATCGCGTAAAGGTTGTTCTCGCAACAGAACAGCACCGGCAGGTTCCACAACGCCGCCATGTTCAGTGACTCGTGGAACGCGCCCTCGGCCACCGCGCCGTCGCCGAAGTAGCAGGCGGTCACCCGCTTCTGCTGCAGCATGGCGTCGGCGAGGGCGATGCCCACCGCCAGCGGCAGGCCGCCCGCGACGATCGCGTTTCCGCCGTAGAACCGCTTGGACGCGTCGAACAGGTGCATCGATCCGCCGCGGCCGCGCGAGCAGCCCTCCTGCTTGCCGAACATCTCGGCCATGATCGAGGTCATCGGAATGCCGCGCAGCAGCGCGTGCGCGTGCTCGCGATAGGTCGCCACCACCGCGTCATCGTCGGCCAGCGCACGCAGCGACCCGGCGGCCACCGCTTCCTCCCCGACGTAGAGATGCAGGAACCCGCGAATCTTGGCCGCGCTGTACAGTTCCGCGCACTTTTCCTCCATGCGCCGCACCCGGACCATGTCCGACAACAGCTCATGGGCCAGTTTCACTGTGGTCATCGGGCGCCGCTCCTCCTCACCGCTTCGCGCTGCATCGTCGCCGGCGCGGGTCATGACGGCACTCCTTCGGCCTGGCGGACCGGATGTTGTTCGATGGTGGAGGTGTCGCCCTCGGGCAGGCCGAGTTCCCGCGCCTTCAGCAGGCGCCGCATGATCTTGCCGCTGCTGGTGTGCGGCAACGAATCCGCGAACTCGATCTCCTTGGGCGCCACCGTCGCCCCGAGCCGCTTGCGCGCGTGGCCCAGCAATTCGAGTCGGAGATCTTCGTCGGCCACCACACCGTTCTTCAGCGTGACGAAGGCCTTGACCATTTCACCGACGGTCGGATCCGGGATGCCGATGACGGCGGCCTCGGCCACCGCGGGGTGATCGGTCAGCGCGCTCTCCACTTCGAACGGCCCGATCAGGTGTCCCGCGGACTTGATCACGTCGTCGGCGCGCCCGACGAACCAGAAGTAGCCGTCGGCGTCCTTCTTGGCCAGATCTCCGCTCAGGTACAGGCCGTTCGCGAACGAGTTGCGGTATCGCTCTTCGGCGTTCAGGTAACCGCGGAACATCGACGGCCAGCCGGGCTTGAGCGCGAGCTCGCCCTCGACGTCGGGCTCGTCGATCACCTCGACGGACCCGTCGTCGCCGCGGCGCACGACGAAGGCCTCCACCCCTGGCAGCGGGCGGCCCATCGAGCCGGGCTTGATGTCGAACGCCGGCGTGTTGGCGATCATGATCCCGCCCGTCTCGGTCTGCCACCAGTTGTCGTGAATCGGCAAGCCCAGCACCCGCTTTCCCCACCAGACCGCTTCCGGGTTGAGGGGTTCGCCCACGCTGGCGACGAAGCGAAGCCGCGGAAAGCGGTATTTCGCGGGCAGTTCCGGTCCCGCCTTGATGAGCATCCGAATGGCGGTCGGCGCGGTGTACCACACGGACACGGCCTGGTCCTGCAGGATGCGATACCACCGTTCGGCGTCGAAGTCCGCCTCGTCGACGATGGAGGTGACCCCGTGCAGCAGGGGGCTGATGATGCCGTAGGACGTGCCCGTCACCCAGCCGGGATCCGCTGTGCACCAATAGGTGTCGTCGGGGTGCAGATCGAGCGCGTACAAGCCGGTGACGTAGTGCATCGCGACGGCGCCGTGCACGTGGATGGCGCCCTTGGGCGTGCCCGTGGTCCCGCTGGTGAAGTGCAGCAGCGACGGGTCGTCGGCGGTGGTGGGCTCGATCGGCGAGTTCTCGTCGGCCGCGTCGACCCAGTGCCAGAAGTCGAGCGTTCCCGGCGGCGCGCCGCCGCCCTGGCCGTCGTCGACCACGAAGACGTGCCGCAGCGACGGCAGCCGATCGCGGATCTTGGCGACCTTGCGCTGATAGATCGCGCGGGTGGTCACCAGGACGTCGGCCTGCCCGATGTTGATCCGGGTGGCGATCGGCTCGGGTCCGAAGGCCGAGAACAACGGCGAGACCACGCTGCCGTTGCGCAGCGCGCCCAGCATCGCGATGTAGAGCTCGGGGGTGCGGCCCATCAGGGTGAACACGCGATTGCCCTTGTTGATGCCCAGCGAATGCAGCGCGCTGGAGAACCGCCGGGACAGCCGGCCGAGCTCGGCATAACTGAGGTCGTGGGTGGCGATCACGCCGTCCCACGGCCGGTCGGTGACGAACCGCAGGGCCGTGCGCGTCGCGGCCGGCCCCGCCGTGTGGCGGTCGACGGCCGCGTAGGCGATGTTGCACAGGCCCGGGCCCATGCCTTCGCACAGATTCGGCACATCGGACCAGTCGAACCGGGCGCGCTCGCGCTCGTAGTCGGTGAGGTTCGGCGGAACGGAACAATCGGCGGCCGTTTTGCGGATGACATCCATAACTGGTCCTCGGTTTGCGTGGTCGCCTTCATCGTTTGCTTCGCCACAACGGCGCAATAGAGACAAAGGTCATCAGTCGACCCGCGGGCCCAATGACCCGACGCTGGGGACCAAGGACCCTGGTGCGGGCCGTCCGGATGCTCGAGGGTCCAGGTAAGAGAGGAGAGGCGACGAGCGATGACGCCGACGATGGTCGACTCGAAAGTGCTCACCCGGGCGGTGGAGCTCGCTTGCCGGGCACCCTCGCTGCACAACAGCCAGCCGTGGCGATGGGTCGCCGCCGGACCGACCGTCGACCTTTTCAGCGATCCGCGCCGGGTGGTCCCCTCGGCCGACAACTCGGGCCGCGAGTCGATCATCAGCTGCGGCGCGGTGCTCGACCACTTCCGGGTGGCGATGGCCGCCGAGGGGTGGAGCACCCACACCGACGAGTTCCCCAACCCCAACAACCTCGACCACCTGGCGTCGGTCGACTTCGTTTCCGCCGACTACGTCGCGGCGGGCCGGCGAGACCGCGCGGCGGCGATCCTGCGCCGCAGGACCGACCGGCGACCGTTCGGCGCACCGGGCGACTGGGCGTCGTTCGAGCCGGTGCTGCGCGCGGGAGTCGACGGTGACCGGGTCAGCCTCGACGTGCTGGCCGACGACGCGCGGCCGCGCCTGGTGGAAGCCGGTCGCCTGAACGAGGCGTTGCGCCGCTACGACGACGTTTACCACCACGAATTGCGTTGGTGGACAGCACCGGGCAGGCACGACGACGGCATCCCCGAAGCCGCGCTGGTGAACGAGGGGCAGCCCCGCACCGTCGAGGTCAACCGCCGGTTTCCCGGCGATCCGCGCGCCCGGACGAGCTCTGCTGTTCCGCCCGATCACGCGAAGGTCCTCGCCCTGTCCACGCCGGGGGACGCCCGCGCCGATGCATTCCGTTGCGGCCAGGCGCTTTCGGCGATTCTGCTGGAGTGCACCATGGCCGGCCTGGCGACCTGCACCGTGACGCACGTGACGGAGCTGCCGGCCAGTCGCGAGATGATCCGGGAGCTCGTATCCGACGCCGAGGCGGTTCCCCAGCTGCTGATCCGGGTGGGCACCGCGCCCGCCGGCAAGGGCCAGCCGGACCCGACGCCGCGCCGGCCGATAAGCGACGTCTTGGAAATGCGCGGCTGATGCGAATTCGTTTGCGAATCAGTACTTTCGAAGGGAGACCAGGATGATCGCCGACGCGGGCGACTGGCTCGTCATCAAGAGCGCCACCATCGGGCGGCCCGACCTGCGCGGGCTGATCACCTCGGTGCACTCGCCGGATGGCGCACCGCCCTACCGGGTTCGGTGGCTGGCCACCGGCGATGAGACGACCGTGTTCCCCGGCCCCGACGCCATTGTCGTCACGGCCGCCGAGCAGCAGGCCGCCGACGAGCGGGCGCGGTCACGCTTTACCGCGGTGCAGGCCGCCATCCGGAATCAGGCCCGAGGCGAATAAGCGGACAAATGCCTTCCACCACGGACGGATGCCCGTCGCTGACCGACGCCGACGTCGATGAGCTCGCGTACGAATTCCTGCACTCGCCCTACGCCGGCGACACCTACCTCGACTGGCGCCTGGACCAGCGCCTCGACGGCTTTCTCCGCCACCGCGGGCTGGTGCGGCTCACCCAAGACGGCGACGTCTACGGCCTGATCCTCAACCGGGTCATGGCGTACATGGCCGAGCTGCGCCGGAAACGCTGACCCGACGAACGACCCGTAAGCCCGGGACTTCGGTCCCTACCGCCCACCCCGGCGGACTGGTCGGATGAATCTCGTCATTGGTCTGAAGATACGAGGAGGGATTTCCCATGACCGCCCTTTTCGTCCGCCGGCCGCCGTCGCAGTGAAAGCGGTGCGCGATGACCAGAGCGGCTGACGCGACCCGACACTCGCCGCGCCGCGTGTTCCGCGACCGCAGCGAGGCGGGCCGGGTGCTGGCCAACCTCTTGGGGGCCTTCCGCGATCGGTCCGACGTGATCGTGCTGGGCCTCGCGCGGGGTGGCATACCCGTCGCGTGGGAGGTGGCGACGGCGCTGCACGCGCCACTGGACGCCTTCATCGTGCGAAAGCTCGGCGCGCCCGGCCACGAGGAGTTCGCGGTGGGAGCACTGGCGAGCGGGGGCCGCGTCGTAGTCAATGACGACGTCGTGCGGGGCCTACGCATCACCCCGCAGGAGTTGCGCGCGGTCGCCGAGCATGAGGGTCGGGAACTGATTCGGCGCGAGGCCGCCTACCGCGACGGGCGCCCGCCGGTGGAGGTGGCCGGCAAGACGGTCATCTTGGTCGACGACGGCTTGGCCACCGGCGCAAGCATGTCCGCGGCGGTGCAGGCGCTACGCGAAGCCGAGCCCGCGCACATCGTCATCGCCGTGCCGGCGGCCCCCGAATCGACGTGCCGGGAATTCGCCGGGCAGGTTGACGACGTGGTGTGCGCGAGCATGCCCACCCCGTTCTTCGCGGTCGGCGAATCGTTTTGGGATTTCCGCCAGGTCACCGACGACGAGGTCCGCCGGCTGCTCGCCACGCCGACGACCGAAGCGTCGCGGCGCACCGCGGCGCGGACACCGGCCGAAGTGATTAGCGGGATCGCTATCGACGCACCGGCGGGAGTGCCGCCGCGGGCGGCGCTGGAAGCGCTCGTCGGCGACGCGCGCATCGTGCTGATCGGTGAAAGT